>JBDSBL010000021.1:0-10107 GCA_039921625.1 Chitinophagaceae bacterium | reverse complement strand
TTTTTTTAGTGTTGCAGCAAAGGAAGATTGTTCCCTATGTTTCAACAAAAGGCCGGGTGGTGATAATGGCTTTTTTTCTTTTTATTGCGTTAGCTTTTCAATGGTACACCCTCACTTATCTTCCGGTTGCTGATTGCCTTCCATTTAAAAAAGGAAATAATTTAATAAATGAAATGAAAGTGCCACCCGGTTCAAGGCCTGATAGTTTTGCCATTCGTTTTATATATAAAAAAGAAGGAAAAGATTATGAATTTTCACCATCAACTTTTCCGCCGGATCTTGATAAGTATACCTATGTAGAGCGTATTGATAAATTAATTCAAAAAGGAAATAGTGAACCAGCTATAAAAGGATTTTCTTTAATAGGAAATTCGGAAACCGATTCCACGCAAGCAATCTTAAGTTTAGACAATGCGCTATTATTATTTTATCTGAAGCAACCTCCCAACTTAAATTGGAAAGATGATTTAGCTCAAATAGTAGGTTGGGCAAAAAGGAATAATATTCCGATTTATGTAACCACTTCTACCAAGAACGAAGCAATGGAAACAATGGATGAAAATGGATTTTCTGCCATTCCTTTTTATACAGCAGATGTAACCATTATCAGAACGGCTTCCCGGACTCCTCTTACTTTATACTACCTGCAAAAAGGGACGGTGGTCAATAAATGGAGTAATGCTACCTTTAAAAACGTGATTCCATTTCTACAAAAAAATTATTCTACCAACCTTATAAAGTAATACTGTTTTGGCTTCCTATATTTTTAAAAAAATTTTTTACGGGTTACTTGTTTTGATAGGTGTGGTTATTTTGGTATTTGTTTTATTCCAGGGCTTTGGTGATCCATCTCGCCTGGTGATGGGACAAACCGGAGACGCTGCTACACAGGCAAACATTCGCAAAGAACTTTATCTGGATCAACCAAAATGGAAACAATTTTTATTTTACGTTAATGATGTTTCCCCTATCAGCTTTTATACAAAAGAAGAAATTGATAAAAAGGAAATTAAGGGATTTTTTATTGGAGGAGATACCAAGCTGACCTTAAAAGTTCCGTACCTGCGCACCTCCTATCAAACTAAAAAACCGGTAGGCCGTATATTGATGGAAGCCTTGCCCGGCACGCTTATGCTGGCTTTCGCTGCAATGGCTATTGCGGTACTTATCGGAATTCCTCTGGGCATTGTGGCCGCCGTAAAGCAAAATACCTGGGTAGATACTACTGCAGTTTTTTCAAGTATCATAGGCATCTCCGCTCCTTCTTTTTTTATGGGGATAATCATTGCTTATGTATTTGGATTTGTACTCAGCGATTGGACAGGGTTGCACATTACCGGAAGTTGGTTTGATATAGATGCGGATGGGCACAAACGATTAACGCTGCAAAATTTAATTCTTCCTGCTATCACCCTTGGCATTCGGCCACTCGCTATTATTACGCAATTGACACGCAGTTCAATGTTGGATGTATTAGACCAGGATTACATCCGCACTGCCTATGCAAAAGGATTGAGTAATAACCGCGTGATTTGGAAACATGGTTTGCGAAATGCACTAAATCCAGTAGTTACCGCCATCACCGGATGGTTTGCTGAATTGTTGGCCGGCGCATTTTTTATTGAATATATTTTCGGGTGGAGAGGTATTGGAAAAGTAACGGTAGAGGCACTTGAAAAATTAGATTTTCCTGTAGTGATGGGCTCTGTGTTGATCACAGCCACCTTTTTTATTCTTATTAATATTCTTGCAGATATTTTATATGGCTTAATTGATCCAAGGGTTAGAAATTCTTAAAAACTTAAATCAATATAAGGTCATTGAATGACCACTTCCTGAATGTCATTGCTTCCCAACGCCTCATTTACGCGCTGTTTAATTTTTTCTTTTTGGTATGCGAGCTCTTGTTTTAGTGGAGCTACTGATGTGGTTACGTAAAGGGTTTTATTAATGATCTTTATTTTATCAGTGTATTTGGCAACGGTTTTTCCCATTATATTTTCCCACACTTGCTCTATTTGCATGGCCTGTATATCTCCCTTCAGCCGGCTACCTTTTAAAAATTTTTGGATTGCTTCTCCTACCGAATACTGTCCCATAAAGTAAAATTAACCAACAATGATTATAGCCACCTATTTATAATGCAATAAGCTGAAAAGGGCAGCCTAGCATTTTAAGTTGTGCTTCCAACCGGTTGCAATTAGTATCTGTAATAAATACCTGACCGTCATTATCTGCCCCTACCCGCATCAATAAATTGCCAATTCGCTCTTCATCCAATTTTTCAAAAACATCATCTAACAATAAAAGCGGCGTTACTTTTTTTTCCTTTTTTAATACGTCCATTTCGGCCAGTTTTAAAGCAAAAAGAAGACTCTTTCGCTGGCCTTGCGAAGCAATATTTTTGAATGGCTGTTCACCCAATACAAATGTCAAATCATCTTTGTGAATGCCACCGGTCGTACGTTGGATCAAAAGATCTTTTTGCCTGTTTCGGGCTAAAAGAAGTTTAATTTCTACTTGAAGCAATTCGCTTTCGTACAACAAGGAAATAGGTTCATATTGTTGTGCAATTTCGTTGTATAAGCTTTTGACTAGCGGTAAGAATTCAATTAAAAAATTTTTCCTTTTTTCAAAAATTTTGTCGCCCTTTTCCGCTAATTGTTGGTCCAACACATCTAAAACGGAAAGGTCTTTTTCTCCAAAGCCTTCATTGAAGTTGCGTAAAAACGAATTTCGTTGCTGTACTATTTTTGTATAATTAATCAGGTTAGCCAGGTAGTCCGCATCAAGTTGGGATAGCAATGTATCTATAAATTTGCGTCGGTCTTCGCTTCCGCCAATAATCAGTTGCACATCATCCGGTGCAATGACCACACATGGATAGCGACCAATGTGCGCCGAAAAACGAGTATACTGCTGGTCCTCAATGGAGAATTCTTTTTTACCGGTTTCCCTTAAAATGCAAACCGCTTTTTCTTCCTTATTATTTATAATTACACGGCCTTCTAACCGAAAACCGGAATGCCCATGCTGCGTGCTCAGCGTATCCTGCCGTGTAAAATAACTTTTTGTAAAACAGAGGTAGTGAATGGCATCAAGAAGATTAGTTTTGCCGCGGCCATTTTTACCACAAATACCTACCACCCGCTCGGTAAAGGAAAACTCCTGGTTGAAATAATTTTTAAATTGGTAAAGGGATATGTTGTTTAGAAAAAGGCTCAAAGTTTAGATTAAGAAGATAAAGATGCTTGATTTTATGGTAGAAATGAAGGGGAAGATGAGCCCTTATTTAAGGCTTTCTTTACCATACCTAACTCCTATCTTTGCCGCGCAAAAAATAAGATAATGACAAACAGAACTTTTACAATGATCAAGCCGGATGCTATGAAAAATGGCCATGCCGGAGCTATACTGGATATGATAATTAAAGATGGCTTCCGTATAGTTGCGTTAAAGCAAACAAAGTTGACAACGGAAAATGCAGGAACTTTTTATGAAGTGCACAAAGAGCGTCCTTTTTATGGTGAGCTTGTAGCGTTCATGAGCAGCGGATTAATCATCGCTGCTATTTTGGAAAAAGAAAATGCAGTAGCTGATTTTAGAAAATTGATTGGGGCTACCAACCCGGCGCAGGCAGAGGAAGGTACTATTAGAAAAAATTATGCAACATCAATGGGAGAAAATGCGGTACATGGCAGCGACAGTGATGAAAATGCTAAAATAGAAGGTTCTTTCTTTTTCTCAGGTTTAGAACAATATTAAATTTAAGTCCCCTCCTTTTTTGGTGGGGATTTTTAAATTTCTTTTGTTTTTAGTTTTTTGATCATGTCGTTTTTTACAGGTTCCACTTTGTACCCGGCTTTTCTTAAAAGATTGATCACGCCTTTTTCTCCTGGCAAATGCCCTGCTCCTACGGCAACTACCAAAGCATTTTTAACCATTATATCCTCCAGCTTAGCCACCCAAGCCCTATTCCGGTTGTACAATAAAATATCTGAAAAATTAGCGATGCCCATGTCATCATCCTGCGTTAGTTTTTCTAACTTTTCCAACTCCTGATTGCGGTACGCTTCTGTCAAGGTTTTAAATTCTGAATCATCACTGCTCTTGCCATAATTATCAACAAAACTTAGTAGTTGCTTTGCCTGAGCAGTATAGGGAATACTATCAAAAATACTCATTTGGTACGCCATTGATTCCAGTCCTTTAATTCCTTTCCCTTTTGACTTTGCGTCTTTCATTATCAATTGCTCCATAGCCACCGGATTGCTGCAATCCAATGAGGATTGCATCAATGTAGAAGCAGCTAAAAGGGGCTTGTATGTTTCCAGCATTGAAAACGGAAGAAGGCCACCTTGCTTATTGAAAAAAGTTTTTACTTTTTGATAATCCTCTTTTGAAAGTAAATCGGCAAGCGTTGTATCATTACGCATTTTCATTTTAGTCATTACACCAAGCATCTCCAGCATATTGTCCAAATCAACCTCCAGATAGACTTTGTCACTGTTGGCAATTGCTTTTTGCAGGCTATCGCTTAGCTGGATGTCATCCGCACAAAGCATGTGAATGGTACCAAATAAATAGGAAGGTTTCGCTAAATTTTTGCCACTGATCTTCCACAATAAAGTGTTGGTGTTAAGACCTGTTTGTGCAAAAAGAGGAAGCGAAAAAAAGGCTAATAAAAATCCAAGAACGAACTTATTCATTTATCTTTTTTTAAGAAAGTTACTACGGGAATGGATACTATTTGAAAGATAAAATATAGTTTATAAATCCTGACAAATAGATTTAATGAAGGAAAATAAGAGCGCTAATACCTAATCAGCTACTACTGCTTCTTCTCCATAGATCTGGCTTTTAAATTTAAGTGAGGGCGATGGAAGAAAAGATCCTAAACCTAATGCACTCCATTTTTGATCTACTTTATTTATTGTTTCATCATCCGCTACAATTACATTGGGCCAATCGCGCAGGAAATTGTCATGTTCCTTTGTTTTACGGGTTCCATCCAAGCCAATACAAGCAAAGGTTTTTTGGTTAGCAATAGGACGTTCTACTAATAGTTGATCCCTTCTCGGATCAAGGTTATTACAAAAACGCCATAACGTTACCGTGAGATCCTGAACATCAATTGTGTGCTCTACATACAACACCATTTTTACACATTCCATCCATTCATTTTGGCAAAGACTTTCATGCAATTGCCGTATATGACCTACCCTATCCTTTTCCACTGAAATAAAAATAGCAGAAATGTCCTTACTTAAAAGTGTGGTATTTATCCCTTTAATTTCCGGATATTGCTGCATCACCATCTTTTCATCTATGGAACTTTTGCTTCCATTCCATCCATAATGTTCTTGTATTTCTTCGTCGTATTTAGTGGTACCATCCAGACACATTTTTCCTCCAAAGCCTAATTTGCTGCAGCTATGGTCAAGCACGTCCATCGGACCTTGCGAAAAATGAATATCCGTTGCCGGATTGCAATTTTTTAAAACATAGCGGGCCAAATTTTCATAGTCAGTGATGTCGATTCCCTCATCCACCAATACTAGAATTTTATTGAACATCATTTGGCCGGCACCCCACATTGCATTCATTACTTTTTGTCCCTGACCTGCATATTCTTTTTTTATTTGAGCAATCACCAGATTGTGAAAAACTCCTTCTACCGGCATTTCCATATTCACTATTTCTGGAACCATAGTCATTTTCATGGGCGCCAAAAAAATCCGCTCGGTAGCTTTCCCAAGCCACGCATCTTCCTGCGGAGGAATGCCAACTATTGTGGCCGGATATATTGCATTTTTTTTGTGTGTGATGGCCGTTATGTGAAACCGTGGATACCAATCAGGCAGGGAATAATAACCCGTATGATCTCCAAAAGGGCCTTCCCAGATTAGATCATCCGTTGGGTCCACAAAACCTTCAATAATAAAGTCAGCATCGGCTGGCACTTCTATTTCTGGTTGAGTAATACAACGCACAAGGCTTACATTTTTTTTCCTTAGAAATCCCGCTAACATGTATTCATCCACATTTTCAGGTAATGGAGCTGTGGCCGCATAAGCATACACCGGATCACCACCAAGTGCTACCGCTACCGGCATTCTTTTTCCTAATTTTTTGTATTCATTAAAATGCTTGGCAGATACTTTATGCTTGTGCCAGTGCATGCCGGTCAGTTGTGGTCCAAAAACCTGCATCCGGTACATGCCTACATTTCTGATTAGTGAATTTGGATCTTTGGTATGGATGATAGGAAGGGTAACAAACGGGCCACCATCTTTTGGCCAACAAGTGATCACAGGAATTTTCGTGATGTCAGGATTTTCAGTAATAATTACTTGCTGGCATTCTCCCTTTCCACTTTTTACTTTGGGCATCCAACTCGCAAATTGTCCCAATTTTGGCAGCATATTTAATTTGTCAAATATGTTTTCTTTAGGGGCAGATAATAATTGAAAAAGGGCTTCAATTTCTTTGGCAATATCATCCAAATTGGAAACACCTAATGCAAGGCACATTCTTTTTTCGCTCCCATATCCATTCATCAACACTGGAAAATCATAACCGGTGTTTTCAAACAAAAGCGCTTTTCCTCCACCCTTTGTTTTACTAATTCGATCTGTGATTTCTGCAATTTCAAGAACCGGATCTACATATTCTTTTATGCGAACCAATTCTCCTTCCTTTTCTAACAAATCGATAAACTGTTGCAAGTTTTTAAATGCCATAAATGGTAAAAAATTGATGGCAAAGTTATGGCGGGAACGATCTCCATGTTGTTAATAAGGTGCTTTAGGACAACCAAAGTTTTGATGTTTACTTCCTCTTGGTAGATTAGAACCATTGCCTCCGCCGAACCGGAAGGTTAAAGTAAGACCGGTAAAATAGTAGTAATCCTTTTGCAGCGCACCACCACGCTGGGCGCCCTTAGCCGGATAAGCCGGATTACCTCCAGGCACTTCATCTCCACGGTATGCGAGGTCCACGGCTTGCTGTCCCCGTGCTGTTATTAGGTCATTTTGATCTACATAATTAGTACTCAGGTCATCAAGATAATCGGTAAATGTTTTGCGGATACCCATCTCCACTCCAAGGCGAATGTCATCATTGAAAGCATACCGGAATCCGCCGCCAAATGGCAACGAAAGTTGCGTAAGGGCATAGGGCTTACTATCCGGATATTGCGAAAGGCCCTGCCCTTCTGTACTTAACGGCTTTAAATAAACACGGTTTCCTCCTGCATCTGTCGTGTATGGGTTAAAATGAAAAAGAGCTACGCCTCCAAATACATAAGGGGTCCATTTTCTTTCATATAAATTAAAAAGGGAAAGATCACCTACCAGGCTTAACTCAGAAATATTAGAAGTAAAATTTAGATTCCGTTCTTGCAAATAGGTTTTTGTATTGTATTTATCATCTCCTGTAATAGAAGCAAAAGTGAAACCGCCGCGAACCTGAATTCTGTCAGACAGTTCATATGCGGCAGTAAGACCAAATGCCGGCTTTATAAATCGACCCACAAAAGGTTTATCTACCAAATCTCCCTGATAATTGCTAATGCCTCCAAATAGGCCAATATGCATTGATTGACTGTATGAAATGAAATAAGAAAAAATAGAAAGTATAATAAGCTGGAATTTCCTCATGAGGAATATTTATTGCGTTTTTACAAAATTTGGGCCATTAATAAAGTGAATATATAATCCATTTAAACTAATAGGTAGGTTTATAGTAAATGGAAAAGCAGAAACACTTTTAATTAAACTCGTTTCACTAAAGAAAACGCAGACAAACTTTAATTATTGCCATTTTTTTACTCCTTCAGGTAAGTGACTTTGAAAGTTAAAATTCTTTACTTTTTGTAAAGGCCCGTAAAATGAATTCCAAGACCCGGCTCACCGGAAGTGTGTACCTCACCATTATCAGCATAGGTTAACCCGGTAGCAATATCTTCTTCTAATAACAAAGGTCCATCCACATCTACGTAGTCAATCAGGGGCATTAAATGAGCAATGGCTGCCGATCCTACTGTGGATTCGTTCATGCTTCCCACCATTATTTTCATACCTAATTCTCTACCTTTTTTTATCATGCGCAAGGCCGGTGTGATGCCGGAGCACTTGGTTAATTTTATATTGATTCCATTAAATGAAGGGTAACATTTTTCAACGTCTGCTTCCACCACACAACTTTCATCCGCTATAAGCGGTAATGGAGAATTTTCGTGGAGCAATTGCATGCCTGCCCAATCTTCTTTAGCCAAGGGTTGCTCTATAAATTCAACATTCAACTCTTTAAAAATCGCAATTTTTTCTATTGCTTCTTCCGCCTTCCAGGCTGCATTGGCATCAATGCGAATGACTGCTTCCGTATGCTTTCGCAATTCCCTTATTATTTCAACATCCTTATCAGTACCTAATTTAATTTTATAAATGGGCCATTGCTTTTCCGCCATTTTTTCCACCATCCGGGCTACTGAATCAATGCCTATTGTGAAATCCGTTTTTGGAGCTTCCTTAGAATTTTCTTTCCAAAATTCCTTTAATTCTAGCCCTTTCATTTTGCCATACAAATCCCAGCCAGCCATATCGAGTGCGCATACTAAAAAGGGATTGTTTGGAAAGAGGTGATGCAAGTAATGCCACCAACGATCAGGTTCAGTAAAGGCAAATTTTTCTACCATTACTTTTTTGTATTCCAGGTGCTGCACCATCTTTTCTACAGATACATCATAATAAGAGATAGCAGGTGCTTCACCGTATCCAATATGCCCTAAGTGTTCTAACTGCACCACCAATGTTGGCTGGTGCGTTTTGGTACCCTTTGATATAGTAAAGGGATGTTTAAACTTTAGATTGAAGGTGTGGTAAGAAACTTTCAAGGAATAAAATTAGGTATGATTAATAAGCCTACAGGTTGCGTCCACTATGATTGATGTAATCTTTTATTTCGTTGGTAAATTCTTTCTCTTGCAGCAGATCCTCTAAATAAAGGTGCATTCTATATTTCCAGTAATGTTTTGGATCAGCCGGTTGATTAATGCGTTCCTCCTGTGGATTTTTCCGGCGCAAACTATCATTCATTCCTAAAAGATCTTGTAACTGGAAAATACTCCACATGGCTGGAGAATATAGGTGCTGCAAAACGATGGCCCGATTGATCCATGCATCGCAATAATAGGGTGCTTGGCCTTGCTCTTCTAATACCGTGTTATAAAAAGTTTGAGTTGTATCCCGGTTCTCTTCCCACCATCCGCGGATGGTACTCATGTCATGGGTGGAAGGAGTAATAACGGATAAATAGGGTGCGTGGGCCGGATGGAAAAATTGAGTATGTGCATTCTTTGGCATTCGTTGAATTTCCAAACTCAATATTCCTAACCGTTTCATTACTTCCGGAACACAATCTGGTACCATTCCCAAATCTTCTCCGCATATCAACATATCAGTAGAAGATTTTAAAAATGGCAATTTGCGCCATCCTTCTTTTTTCCAAAGTTCATCTTGTCTTCTATAAAAATAATTGATGTATCGTTCCTTTAATTTGTCCTTTTGTCCTTCATCCAATTGTTGAAATGAAGAAGTAGCTTCTAAAGAGATCCGGAAATGATACGCTCTTTTTCCAGAATCTTTTTGCTCAAAAAAGACCACGTTGGATAAGGCTTCAAATAATCCTTTTTTTAAGTTTTCGTTTTCTCCGTCTTGCAAAAAATAATCTTCTACTTTTCTTTGGGTATCAAACGGCTCCTTAAAATCATAACGTCCTAAGCTATTTTTATTTAAAAATGTTTCAGTTACAAATTCAGTTTGCTCGCCAAACAGTTGATATAAAATATCATCGGTAAGAAAAGGTTTGCAGTAGCGATGGTAATCGAACCAAATGCCGCGTTCAGATAGTTCTTGCAATTCCACCGGCATTGCGGGCTGAAAAACTCCCATGATCCCTTCTACCGCGGAAAGAGGAATACTCCAAATTCTAAAGAAACCAAGAATATGATCAATGCGAAAGGCATCGAAATAATAGCTCATTTGAAGAAACCTTTTTTGCCACCATTCAAAATTGGTTTCTTCCATTTTTTGCCAGTTATAAGTT
>JBDSBL010000020.1:0-12364 GCA_039921625.1 Chitinophagaceae bacterium | reverse complement strand
CTCCATCATTATTAAATCCCATCCGGTTGATCAATGCCTTGTCCTCTGTGAGTCTAAACAACCGTGGTTTGTCATTGCCAGCCTGAGGTTTTGGAGTTACCGTGCCTATTTCTACAAAGCCAAAACCCAGCGTTTCCAACTCTCTTAAATACCGGGCGTTTTTATCAAAACCTGCTCCTAAACCAACTCTGTTTTTAAAATTCAATCCAAAAAGCGGGAAAGAGTTTAAGGGAATATTGGAGGAGGTATTGGAACCAATTATTTTTTTTGCTATTGGAATTGAACACAAAATTTTAAGGGTGTCCATAGCCAGGTAATGCGCTTTTTCCGCATCTAAAAGAAAAAATAATTTTCTGATAAAACGATACATGCCTGCGAAGATAAAGGGTGAATTTTGTTGGCAATTCGTTACTCATAAAATCAGGGTAGAATGATTAATTTTACTACTTAACTTTTTATAAAATGGAGGAAGCTTATATAGTTGCTGGATTTCGAACTGCTGTTGGTAAATCAAAAAGAGGAGGCTTTCGGTTTTTCCGCCCTGATGATTTAGCCATAGAAGTAATTCAAGGATTGATGGCTTCCGTTCCGCAATTAGATAAAGCATTAGTGGATGATGTGATTGTAGGTAATGCGGTGCCGGAGGCAGAGCAAGGATTACAAGTAGGTCGCATCATAGCAGCACGTGCACTAGGGTACGCTATTCCGGGTATGACGGTTAACCGCTATTGCGCTTCCGGCTTGGAAACCATCGCCATTGCTACCGCTAAAATCAGAATGGGAATGGCCAATTGCATTATTGCCGGAGGCACGGAGAGTATGAGCCTTGTGCCCACTGCCGGATGGAAAACCGTTCCTGCATATTCAATTGCTAAAGAAGATCCCGATTATTATTTAAGCATGGGGCTTACAGCAGAAGCAGTGGCTAAAGATTATAATGTAAGCCGGGAAGCACAGGATGAATTTTCTTACAACTCGCACAAGAAGGCGCTAAACGCTATTGAAAAAGGATATTTTAAAGAAGGCATTTTGCCCATCACGGTACCACAAACCTACCTCGATGAAAATGGTAAAAAGGCGAAACGAACATATGTAGTGGACACTGATGAAGGGCCACGATCGGACACCTCAATTGAAGTATTAGCGAAACTAAAACCAGCCTTTGCTTTAAATGGCGTAGTGACAGCAGGCAACTCCTCGCAAACAAGCGATGGGGCTGCTTTTGTGATAGTTATGAGTGAAAGTTTAATGAAGCAATTGGGCTTACAACCCATTGGCCGGTTGGTAGCATGTGCCTCTGCCGGAGTAGATCCAAGGATTATGGGTATTGGTCCGGTGGCTGCCATACCTAAGGTGCTGAAGCAAGCAAATATGCAACTGGATAGTGTGGACCTGATAGAATTAAATGAGGCTTTTGCGTCGCAAGCAATAGCGGTAATAAATGAAGCAAAACTAAACCCTGAAAAGGTGAACATTAATGGAGGCGCTATTGCCTTAGGTCATCCGTTGGGATGCACCGGTGCTAAATTGACGATTCAAATATTAAATGACCTCAAGCGAACTAATAAAAAGTATGGAATGGTAACCGCCTGCGTAGGGGGTGGGCAAGGTATAGCCGGCATTATTGAACGCATTAATTAATGAGATGCAAATACTTTTAAATTAAAGCCTACTACAACACATTATAAAATTTATTAGTATATTTAATAGAGTTCTTTACGGTCATCCTTTCGGGTCATTTCTTAAAAATTCGGCAGCCTTGATTTTTTTATAACTTCTTTTGATACAGAAGTTGGCGCTACCCTTTAAAGTGTAAAAATGATTTTGCATTCTTCATAAAATCTTCCCTTTTTAAACAAAGTTACCCTAGTGTAGTTTGGATAAATGGCCTTCCATAATTTAACCAAAACAACAGTGTCTACAGAGAAAGTTATGTTGTATGCCGATGATGATTATGAGGATACATTATGGGTAATTGAAGTATGTAAGGCGTTGAATTTTTTCCATCGTATTCAGTTTGTAGAGAACGGGCGCCTAGTTTTAGTCTATTTAAATTCAAATCCGTTACTACTTCCGTCCCTTATTATTTTGGATTTAAACATGCCAGTTTTAGATGGAAAACAGACCCTTCAAAAATTAAAATCAAGCCTTGCATATTCTTCCATACCGGTTGCAGTGTTCACTACTTCTGCCTGTAAATGGGATGAAAAAATTTGTATGCAATTAGAGGCTGCAATGTTTTTAACCAAACCTGATACTGCAACTGATTGGAAAACTAATTTGAAAAAGATAGTAGCACTTATTACTTAAATCTGTTTTTTATTAAACTACAAAAGACATTTTGAGCTTTTTAACAGGGGTAGTTTTAATATGGTACAGTTTTATCTTCTAACCAAATCAAAAGCAAAGAATGGATAGAGATTCGTTGGTTTCAGTATTAGAGCAACAAGTTGGCCTTTCTAAAGAGCAAGCTTTGGATGCTTTGATTGTTGTATTTGATCATGCAAAGCAGGAGTGCCCGGTATTAAGAGGAAACATAAATAGTTTTCTTGATGAAGAAATGGCATTTGTGAAAGAAAATAATAACGAACCAATGGATTTTTAGGTTTGGTAAGTTCTTTCATTTAGCCTATAATTCTTGCTATCTCAATTCTTACGCTATCGTTTTTGAAATGGGCGCCATCTGCTTTCGCTCGCCAATTTGTTGCCTCCACATAGCATAATAAAGTCCTTTTTGCTCCAAGAGTTCTTCATGCGTTCCCGTTTCTACAATCTCACCTTTCTCTAATACATATATAGCATCTGCATGCATGATAGTTGATAACCTGTGTGCAATCAATACAGTGATTTGATTGGAGGTAGAAATTACATTGCGGATTGTTTTATTTATTTCTTCTTCGGTAATGGAATCGAGCGATGAGGTCGCTTCGTCAAAAATCAACAGTTTAGGATCCCTGATCAGCGCCCTTGCTATAGAAATGCGCTGCTTTTCTCCTCCCGATAATTTCAATCCGCCTTCGCCTATCACAGTTTCTAATCCTTTTTCAGCCCGTGCCAGCAAACCCTGACAGGATGCCTTGTTTAACGATTCTATCAAGTCTTCTTCTGTTGCCGATGGGTTTACAAACATCAGGTTCTCTCGAATGGTACCTGAAAAAAGCTGTGTGTCCTGAGTTACAAAACCGATCTGATTGCGAAGGTCATTAAAATCAATATTATTTTCATCTAGGCCATTGTATTCAATCTTTCCTTCTTGTGGGCGATACAGACCAACGAGCAACTTCATTAAGGTAGATTTGCCGGCGCCAGATGGACCCACAAAAGCAATAGTGTCCCCTTGCTTTACCGAAAAGGAAATGCCGTCAATAGCTTTGTGCTGTACGCTTTGATGTTTAAAACTTACGTTTTTAAAATCCAATGTTTCAATAACGCCTAAGTGCTGCGGATTGGGTGCCTGCGGTTCTGGAGGCTTTTGCATCAAAGCCTGAAAATTATTCAGCGATGCTTCTGCTTCGCGATAACTTAAAATAATGTTACCGATCTCTTGTAATGGGCCAAAAACAAAAAAAGAAAATATCTGCATGGTAGCCAATTCTCCCGGATTCATCAGCTTGTGAAAAACCACCCACATAAGCATAAATAAAATCACCTGCCGCAGGGTATTGACAAACGTACCTTGGATAAAAGAAATGCTTCGGATGCGTTTCACTTTCGTAAGTTCAAGTCCCAAAATTTTGTATGTGTTTTGATTTAATCGGGCTACTTCCTGTCCGGTTAGTCCGAGGCTTTTAACCAGCTCTATATTCCGCAAGGATTCCGTGGTAGTACCTGCCAAAGAATTGGTTTTAGAAACAATAATTTTTTGAATTGTTTTTACTTTTTTACTCAGCAGGTTAGAAATGATCATTAATATGGCAATGCCTCCAAAGTAGATGAACGGAAGAGACCAGTGTATGCGAAAAGCAAAAGAAGCTACGATAACAATACCTATAAATACCGTAAAGAGAATATTGACGAAGCTGTTGATAAACCGCTCCGTGTCCGTCCGCACCTTGGTAAGAATGCTCAACGTTTCTCCACTTCGCTGATCTTCAAAATCCTGGTACGGCAACTTCATTGCATGTTGCAGGCCATCTGTGAATACCTGTGCTCCAAATTTTTGCACCACTACATTTAAAAAGTAATCCTGGAAATTTTTTGCCAGTCGGCTGATCATGGCTACAGCGATAGAGGCGCCGAGTAAGGTTAAAACCGGCGTAGCATATTTCCAAAAGAAAGGTTGGTATTGACCACTGTTGTTCCAATACGTAAATGCAAAATTGATTAGCTTACCAAAGATGATGGGGTCAATAAGTGAAAAGCCAATGTTCAAAGCAGCTAGCAAAAGTACCAGGCCTACCATTCCTTTATACGGCTTTAGGTATTGTATTAATATCTTCATTTTAGATTTTACTTAAATATTTTTTTATGGACCAATGGTTTCCTTTTATGGCGGTCATCCACTTTTTATAAAAGGGCAATGCTTCAAAAGCTTCTTTTTCTTCTTCTATTTTTTTTGCATCAATTGGGTGTGCAGCCTTTACCTGATTTGGAATACTTTCTTCTTCATTTTTTATAAAAAAGTAATGGAGTAGGGTGCGAAATTCTTTTAAGTTCCAGTAATGGGCCACGCTTTCTTTGGCACTTTTTATTGGGCCGTGGCCTTGTAAACAATAAGAGCACGCTACTTGTTCTGCTATATGTTTAGGAAACTGTTTATAAATGGCATCAATCAGCATCAATACTTCATCTATAACCGGCGCCAGACGTGCATTTAAGCCCAGTACACCAGAATTCCAAATTTGAAAATCTTTTGCATAAACAAATTTTTTATCGCTATAATTTATTGATGCCTTTTGCAAAAAAAGATCCCATTTTTTAAAATCCGGATTCTGCAGGTGGTCAATCACTCCTTCAGATTGATGAAAGTAAATAGTTTCCTTTTCAAGCTCTTTCCACAATGGTTCAATGGGGTCAGTAATGTAGGTATCCGTATCAAAAAAAATAACATTGCCCTCATACTTTGAAAAAAAGTGCTGAATCATTTTAGGCTTTGCCCGGTGCACATATCCTGTACCCTCCTTCCAGCTTTTTACTTTTTCAGCAGAAATTTCTTCTATAATGAATGTGGGGAAAAAAGGTATAAAATTTTCAAATAATGCAGGCTTGTCGGTGTAAATTATTACAGCTGTTTCTTTCGGCGGTTTCAGGTTGTAAACAGATAGATATTTAAGCAACGAAAATCGACATTCGTTGATGTACCCTTCATTGCTATGTGCTAAATATAAGATATACTGCATGGCCAAAATAAAGGTACAAACTTAGTTATTCGTTTATGTAAGAGTGTGTATTTCCATCATCCACCTGTGATAGTTGATTGATGATTTTTGGTTGGGTGATGTACCCCTGCACTATTTTGTTGGTGGCGGCATGGGCCAATAGATTATCGGGTAAAAATGAAATAGGAGTTTGCAGGGATAATAGTTTTTTGGCACCATTGAGCGTTAGCCCATAGGCGTGGGTACAATCATGGTAACCCGCCGTGCATAAATGCTCGCTTAATTTGGTAGGATAAAGATGATTGATGGTAGAATGGGAAAACTTGATTCCATTAAAAAAACGAACTAAGTGATAAAAGGCTTTTTTTATAGAAGCATTTGGAGGCGGCAATTCGTTATTATGAAAACCAAAGTATAAAAGGTCCCAATCTTTAGGTAGTTCTTCCAAGACCTTTGGTAATAAATTTATTTTAGAAGTATCAACCACTATATCATCTTCCATTACCAATACTTTAGAAAATTTGTTTTTAATCACATCTTCATACACTAATGCATGGCTCCAGGAGCAGCCAATCATGCCGGCAGGCAACGCCTTGCTAAAGCGATGGTTTTTTATGGCGAGATCTTCGTTATAAATATTTTTATTTTTTAGATCTTCCACAGAAAATAGTTGCTTGTCTTTCCCAATAAAAAATTGGAAATCCAATCCTTCTAATTCTTTTTTTACATGCAGGTGACGTTCGGTGGCCCTTTCCAATGTGATCACATAGATTTTATCAAAAAAAGAATTCAGTTGCTGAAAGAAAGTGGCTTTGTCGTTTGTCATTGTTTAACCGGCCCATCCTTCGCGGTCAAGGCTTCTGTATTGTATAGCTTCTGCTAAATGTTCTATTTTAATATCCTCGCTTTGGGCCAAGTCGGCAATGGTACGCGATACTTTTAGGATGCGATCGTAGGCTCTTGCGGAAAGATTTAATTTTTCCATGGCCACCTTTAATAGATTGGTTCCCGCTGGAGTGATCACGCAAATTTCCCGCAACATCTTACTGCTTATTTGCGCGTTACTATAAATGCCCGGATGGTTTTTATAACGTTCTTCCTGAATAGCTCTTGCTTTTATTACCCGGTCTCTGATGGAAGCAGAATGCTCTACCGGTTTAAGGTTGGACAGTTCACTAAAAGCCACCGGCGTTACTTCTACATGCAGGTCTATACGGTCAAGTAAGGGACCTGATATTTTGTTTAAATATTTTTGAACCGTACCGGGTGCGCAAGAGCATTCCCGCTCCGGATGATTGTAATAACCACAAGGGCATGGGTTCATGGAAGCAATGAGCATAAAGGAGGCAGGAAAATCAATAGCCACTTTTGCACGGGAGATGGTTACCCTTCTTTCTTCCATTGGCTGGCGCATTACCTCCAAAACTGTTCTCTTAAATTCAGGAAGCTCATCTAAAAATAAAACTCCATTATGAGCTAAGGAGATTTCGCCCGGTTGTGGTGTAGTTCCGCCTCCTACCAGAGCCACATCACTTATGGTATGGTGTGGACTTCTAAAAGGGCGCTTGGATACAAGCGTTGCATTTTCTGGAAGTTTGCCGGCAACGGAGTGAATTTTGGTTGTTTCTAAAGCTTCTTGTAAAGTTAGCGGTGGTAATATGGTAGGCAACCTTTTAGCAAGCATCGTTTTGCCTGCTCCGGGAGGACCTATTAAAATTGCATTATGACCTCCTGCTGCAGCAATCTCTAAAGCCCTTTTAATATTTTCCTGTCCTTTTACATCAGTAAAATCTGCTTCAAAATCGTATTGAGCATTAAAAAATTCTTCTCTTGTATCAATCTTCACAGGTTCAAGGCCTTCTTCCTTGTTTTCAAAAAATTGAATAATGTCGTTAATATGATGAACACCGTACACATTTAAGCTGTTGACCATTCCAGCTTCCCGTGCGTTTTCCACAGGTACAAACAATCCTTTAAAGCGTTCTTTCCGCGCCTGTATTGAAATGGGTAATGCCCCTTTTATGGGCCGGATCATTCCATCAAGACTTAATTCTCCCATGATCACATATTGCTCTATAGCTTCCCGGTTTTTAATTTGCTCTGATGCAGCTAATATTCCTATGGCTATGGGCAGGTCAAATGCAGTTCCACTTTTTTTTATATCTGCCGGGGCCAGGTTCACCACAATGCGGGTTCGAGGCATAGTGTAGCCATTTGTTTTAATAGCACTTTCCACCCGTTGCAAACTCTCCTTAATAGCATTATCCGGAAGCCCAACTATTAAATAATCTTTACCGGTAGCCATCCAGTTTACTTCCACTGTAATGGTGATTGCTTCTACTCCATAAACTGCACTTCCAAATATTTTTACTAGCATCTAAAATTCCTCTTAATGAAAATAAGTAAAAAAGACAAGGCTCCACAATTTGAGGTGCGGCAAAGGTTTTGCATAAGAAATAAAAAAAACAGCGTATGAAAAGGTTTAATTATTTATGGATGTTAGTTATAGCAATGGCAGTTACTCTAAGCTCTTGCGAAGTAGTTGGTGGTATCTTTAAAGCAGGTATCGGAGTGGGCATCTTCGTAGTTGTGTTAGTTGTCGGACTTATTATTTGGTTGGTATCCAGAGGGCGCCGCTAATCAGTAGTTTTTAAGAGACAAACTTTTCCATCCATGGTAGCCGCTATGATTGTGTTTTTAGTAAGCACATTCAAAGTGTTTACCATGGAATTATCAATCTTATATGCCCACAATGTCTCTTTCTTTTTTGGGTCCATTGCATATACAACTCCATTTTTAGTACTAAAAAACAGCACTCCTCCTTTTTCAATAAGCGCGGAAGGTGTATGTTCATAGCCATAGCCCGCATTGTATTTCCAGGCAGTTTCCAGTTTTTCTTTATTGGTGTAATAGGCTACAATAGTGTCATTCATTGTTTTGGCATAAAGTAAAGAACTGTCTTCTGATATGCCAATGGACTCACGAACTGCTGATTCTTTTGTACGCCATAAGGTAGTACCAAGTGTAGCATCAATTGCCGTAAAAACTCTGTCTGGTGCGGCCACATAAACCACTCCTTGGTATACAACTGGAATGCAGGCGGCAGGAGAAAAATTAATAACTGAGGAACCATTGGTCCATTTCCATAATAGCTTCCCGTTATTTTTATTTAAAGCGTATAAGTTGGTGTCCCATGCTCCAAAAATTACTTTGTCTTTATAGAGTACAGGCAGGCTGGTAACAGGGCCTTTGAGCGAATCAAAAGACCAGATCTGTTTTCCAGTGCTTACATTGATAGCCCGGAATTGATGGTCGCTGCCGCCAATATAGACCGTGTTTTGCGACACAATCGGTGAGCCTAATACAGCCGCTTTTGTTTTTAATTTCCACACTAACTTTCCCCGTGCATCCAGGCAATAAATATTACCATCCGCAGACCCTACCACAATTTTTTGACCGCTTACGGTAGGAGAAGAAAAAATGGGACCTTCTGTTTTATAACTCCAAACCTTTGATCCATCTTTTAATTTTAAAGCTTGAATAAGTCCCGCCTGATTTCCAAATACGACAATATCTCCTAATACTGCCGGAGTGGAAATAATATTCGCATCAGATTGAAAGGTCCAAATAGCGGTTGCCTTTTTATATTTTTCATTGATAGAATAATCAGGCCGGGTATAGCCTTTACCGGTTTCATAATTTACTTTTTTATTGGCAACAGCGGTCCAATCTCTTTCTTCTTTAGTTACCGGGTTTCTCTCCCAAAATAAAATAGAATCTGCATTTACCTGCACCCTGTTGTACCCGCCTACAGCTGCTTTGGCCCTTAGGTTGGAGCGGCCCATTACCGCAGGTATATCTTCCGCCTGCACCGGCCTGTTGCTATGGCCATGGCCACAAAGCGCCAAGATTGTATTTTTCTTTTTCAACAGGTCAATTACCTCGTACCAATTATCAAGACCATTATCTAATGGGTAATGATTTAAAAAAATAATGGGTTCATTATTTCCAATATTTTTTAATTGATCTGTAAGCCAGTTCACTGCATCTCTTGGCACATGGCCATCACTCATACGTACGTAGGGGCCGGAGGCGCAAGCTATAAAATGAATACCGCCGTAGGCAAATGAAAATTTATCTGACCCAAATACTTTGGTAAAATTCAGACCTCCACTTTCGCTCCAGCCGGTGTCATGGTTGCCGGGTATGATGTAGTATTTGATATTCAGGCTGTCTAAAATTTGTTTTGCTAAAAGCAATTGCGCATTGGTGCCTAACTCGGTAATGTCTCCAGTAATGACTACAAAAGCAAGATTACTTTGGCTGTTAATATCCTGCACGGTACGCCGTAGATCTTCCTCCGCTTTGCCATCAGGCGAGCCTATATGAGTATCGCTAATAAAGGCAAATTGAAAAGGTTTTGTTTGTGCCCCGGCGACGACGGAATAAAAAATGACCATTAGAAAGAATACGTTTCTTTTCATGCCGGAAAAGTAAGCAAAAGGGTTTATTGGTAAAGCCCCAAATGAAATCAACATAGTGTGTAAAGAATACGGACTGCCTTTAACTCAATCCCTTAATTTAGTACTTCATGTTTTTATACAGGTCCACACTGCAATTGCTGCGTTTTCATTTTTCATTATTCTTACTGCCGGTTTACCTTTTTGCCATTAGCCAATTGCCTGCCACGAATTGGTCCAAAGCAATTTTGGCATTCATTATTCTACACCTTTTAGTGTACCCATCCAGCAACGGATACAATTCGTATATGGATAGGGATGAAACGCCAATTGGGGGATTACAAAAGCCGTTGCAACCAACCCGTCAATTGTTTCATGCTTCTTTAGTAATGGATTTTTTGGCTATTGGTTTGTCCCTCATGATTAGCTATGTTTTTGTTGCCGGTGTGGTGCTTTATATACTCGCTTCAAGGGCCTATAGCTATCGGGGCATTCGATTAAAGAAGTATCCATTTGTCGGTTTTTTAGTTGTTTTTATTTTTCAGGGAAGTGCCATATTTTTTATTACGTATTCCGCATGTGCAGATGTTACTAATTTAAGAGTGCCTTTTATACCTTGTTTAATAAGTAGCTTGTTGGTAGGAGCTTCTTATCCTTTAACGCAGGTCTACCAACACGTGCAGGACAAAAAAGACGGCGTGACCACCCTTAGTTATGTTTTGGGAAAAAGGGGAACTTTTGTTTTTAGCATGGCTCTATTTTTATCCGCCACTGGCTTATTGTTTTTCTATTTCTCAAGCAAGGAAGCGGTCAACTTATTTTGGATTTTTTTGTTATGTACTTTTCCTGTTGTTTTATTTTTTGTGCGTTGGATGTACCTTGTATGGATAGATGAAAACAGAGCCGATTTTAAAAATAGTTTGTGGATGAATATTATTTCAACCGTTTGTTTAACCCTTTTTTTTTCCACTTTAATCCTCATAAAATATTTTGAGTAAAATAGTTTCCATAGGTACTGCTCTTCCTCTTTATTGCCACCAGCAAATGGACATTTTGCACTTCATGCAGAATGTATATGCCTTGAATGATGTGGACAGGAGAAAGGTGGCTTTTTTATACAAACATTGTGGCATTAAACAGCGGTTTTCTGTAGTGCCGGATTATAGCAGAACAATTAATGAATGGAAGTTTTATCCTCACTCTGAAAACCTGGAGCCATTTCCATCATTAGAGTACCGGATGGCTTTTTACAATAAATATGCACCTGCCTTATCAGTAGATGCTATCCGTAATTGCCTGAATAATATTAGTCCTAAAAAAGTAACTCATTTAATAACGGTTAGTTGTACGGGCATGAGTGCTCCCGGCCTTGATCTTCAAGTGATGGAGCTGATGGAACTCAACAAAAATATTTTTCGTACATCGGTAAATTTTATGGGATGTTATGCAGCCATCCATGCCCTGAAAATGGCAGATGCTTTTTGCAAAAACGATACAAATGCTAACGTATTGGTAGTATGTACCGAATTATGCACGCTTCATTTCCAGCGCGAAAATTCGCTTGATAATATAGCCTCTTCCTTATTGTTTGGTGATGGTTCTGCTGCGGTTTTAATTTCCGGTAACAATGAAAGTAACGGGGTAAAGTTAGAAGGTTTTTATTCTGAGGTAATACCAAAAGGAAAACGCGATATGGCCTGGGAGCTTTCATCCACTGGGTTTTTAATGACATTGAGCGGCTATGTTCCGGATTTAATAGAAGAAGATTTTAATAGTGTGGTAGACCGTAGCCTGCAAGAAAAAAATTGGGTAAAAGACGACATTACTTCCTGGTGCATTCATCCGGGAGGCAAAAGGATTTTAGAGGCTATTTCTAAAAGCGTCTCAATAAAAAAAGAACAGTTAGAATCTTCTTACCATGTATTGCAGGAATATGGAAATATGTCCTCTGCTACTATTTTATTTGTGCTTAAAGAGTTGATGCAGCAAAAGGAGAAAGGAAAGAAAATATTTGGTGCCGCCTTTGGTCCGGGCCTTACCGTAGAAACCTTTACCGCTTCCAATTAAGTGAATTTTTCACACCGGTCATATAAAAAAGAATTATTGGATGGGTCCAATATTCCCTTTGCGGATATTGAACGCAATATGCAGGAACTGGACACCATCAATCGTTTGTTGGGAGGCCATCAAATCACCATTCGTGGGGTAGAAAAGATTTTGGAAAGCGTGATCGACAAGCCGGAAGTTTTTCATATTGTAGAACTTGGGAGCGGCGGCGGAGATAACCTAAGGGTGCTTAAAAAATGGGCTCAGAAACATTCCGTGAATGCCTATTTTACTGGTATTGACGTAAATGCGGAATGTGTAGCGTTTGCTAAAAGCCAACCACAAAATGAAGGCATCCAATTTATTTGTTCCGATTATAAAACGGTAGTATTTCATCAACCTCCTCACATTATTTTTTCTTCCCTTTTTTGCCATCATTTTTCACATGACGACCTGGTGCAAATGATGCAATGGAAATTTAAAAATGCAACATCAGGGTTTTTTATTAATGACCTGCAACGCCATCCATTAGCTTATCAC
>JBDSBL010000019.1:0-16624 GCA_039921625.1 Chitinophagaceae bacterium | reverse complement strand
TTAGAAAATGGGGTGGCCGTGCGGATGGTGCTAACTGATTTTTCCAGTATAGAAATAGACAGTCCGGAAGATCTCCAAAAGGCAATCCTGTTTTTAGAAAAGGCTAAAGCTCTATAATGTAAGTTATCTGTTGTTTAGTTGCTTCGCTTTGGTGAGTAAGAACATTTGTAATTTTATAATTCATAATAAAAGAACAGCCATCCTGATTTTAAGCAAAAAGAAATCAGTTCCTGGTTTTGAAAAGCGTTATCAATTTGTAAGTACATGTTTCACCCAAAGCCTCAGAAATACCTCCGTTACCTTGTACCGGGAGCCTTGTTTGGTTCGCACCGCACAAAACAAATATTAACCAGTAACCCGGTGACCCTGCAACGGCGTACGGAAGCCGAAAAACTGGAGATCTGCGTCTATAATTATACGCTTGAGAAAATAGAAGAACGTTCGTTAAGCTCTGTAGAAGAAAGCTTTTCCTACAAAGGAAATAACGAAGTAACCTGGATAAACATTGATGGCATTCGTAAGAAAGATATAGAATCCATTGGGCAGCATTACGGCATACACCCTTTGATAGTAGAGGATATCATCAGCATTGGCCAGCGGCCAAAAATGGACGAAGTGGACAACATACTTTATTGCCTGTTGAACATGCTGTATTTCAATGATAAAACCAATACAGTAGAACAGGAACAGATCAGCATTGTTTTAGGCAATGACTTTGTCATTTCCTTTCAGGAAGATCCGCAGCGGGATGTATTTAACCCAATAAGAGAAAAACTAAAAGTAGCCAACAGCAAATTGCGACAGCGCGGCGCAGATTATTTATGCTATTCTATGCTGGATATGATTGTAGATAACTACTTTCTGGTAATGGAAAAATTAAGTGATAAAATAGAACAGGTAGAGGAGGAGGTCATTCGCAAAAGCAGCAAACTCACTCTCTCACACATCAATCAATTGCGCAAAGAATTAATTGTTTTGAAACGAAATATTGCCCCGGTGAGAGACCTGGTAGGCTCTATCATCCGCAGTGAAAGCGACCTTATGGAGGAGCGTACTACTAAATATTTTAAAGATGTGCACGATCATATCATACAGGCACATGACCTTAGTGAAAACTACCGTGATATAATGGTGAGCATGCAGGACCTGTACATCAACAATGTAAACCTGCGGATGAATGAGGTAATGAAAGTAATGGCAATTGTAACTTGTTTGCTGGCCCCGGCCACCGTTATTGGTGGCATCTTTGGGATGAATTTCGAGCTCATTCCCACTTTGCATGATACCTGGGGATTTTATTCTGCTGTGGCTTTAATGTTTTTGATTCCTGCCTGGATGCTGATTATGTTCAAGCGGCGTGGATGGTTTTAATTAAAGCGGTTTTTTTATTGTTTTGTTTAAATAAGGCTCCATATTAATAATTACTATTCCTGTATATTCCAACATTTGAATAGTGCCTTCGGCTAAATGAATGTACCAGAAAAGGGGTACTCTTTTTCCTTCTCCTTTTATTTCTGCACCGGCTAATACCGCGTCGCCATTTTGCACCCAGGCTCCCTCCCAAATAGTATAAGATGGGCCGGAAAAATAAATACGTTTGCGGGTTTTGTTTTTAAAATCAACCAGAGCGATCTCAGTGTCCGGCTCAGCACTTTCCAGGTGCGGATCACCTTCTTTATTGTTGATGATAAAATTATAACTATACAGGTCCAGAGCCAGAGAGCTGTCCTTATTATAGATCAACCATTTTTTATATTTAAGTATGTTTTCTTCATCAAGGGGCTGCGCTGGAGCTCCGGATAATTTAACCTCTCCGGTTTCATAAAAACTATCTGCTGCAAATTGTGCATCGCCGGATTTTAAGAAAAGAAATAATTGCGGAAAGGTCTTTTGCACTTGCGCAATTATTGGTGATGCTTCAGTTTGGCCAAGCACGGTGTCGTTTCCTGATTCGGTAGAGGTACCTTCATTGTTGCAGGCTACAAGAAAAGAAATAGTGATAAAAAAAAGAATTCTTTTCATTATAGTTTCTTTTTAAAAACAGGTACGGTGCTGCATGGTTCGCCATACATGATACTCTTTGCCACCGGCAATAAAATCTTTGTTATTTCAGCATAAGCAAACGGCTCCACAAGGGCATCACCACACCCTTTTATGACTACTCTTGCCTCTGCAAAGTCAGTAACATTTATGGCGTTAATGTTTTTTATAAAAAGATGTTTATTCATTTCATCCTCCGTACCCAGATACACTTCCTTGGCCACCGGATTTAAATAAGTAATTACCAACATATACGCCCACACCGGAATAATGGCATCTGCGGTGCAGGTAATCGCCACATTTTTCCCGTTGTAATCCCCCCAGTTTTTATTTTTTAAGGCTTCTCTAAACTCTTTTTCTTTTAAAATGAGGCCCATAAAAAGGTATTCTTTCAAATCAAAAGTGAGGGTACCTTTTTGGGGGAGGTATTTCTCAAGATCAATAGATACGATCCCGCTGGCAGCTACTTTGTTTACAATCACATCGCTCATGAGGTAAAGTTAGACAGGAAACTGTAAAGGTTTCGGTAACAAAAAAGCCACCCCGAAAGGTGGCTTTAAAATATGATTATTAATATCAATAAAACTTAGCACGGTTGTCTTTAATATCCGCTTCCTTGCGCAACGCATCCAACACCGGGGAACCGTATTGATTTGCTTGCTGGGCTTGCATCTGCAACATTTTGCGTTGCTCGTCTATGTTCGCCATTTGCACCGGTGTGGTTCCTATGTTATCTACACGCAAGGCGTACACTCCCGCCTGGCCTACCAATACTTCCGGTACCACTTTTCCCTTATTGGCGGGGTTAAATGCTGCACCAACCACTTTTAACTCATAGCCGAGTGCAGGGTTACGGTCACCATTAAAATGAAGGCTATCCACTTTCTGAATAGTTTGGCCGGTAGCAGCTGCCACGGCTTCAAGCGTAGTTACATTTCCTATTTTTTGCTTTAGCTGTTCGCCTTTCTTTTTATTGCGCAGCACCGGCTCTACGGTAGCTCTTACTTTCGCCACACTTTGCAAACCTGCTTTGGTTACCTCAGTCACTATAGCTACTACATAATTTTCACCTACTCTTATTGGCTGCATTACTTCTCCCTGGTCAGCAGCAAATACTGCTTTTACAAATTCGCGGGAAGAACCTAAACCGGTAATAGTATAATCGTTTGGTTTAATGTCGTTGGCGGCTAGTTTCGCCATGCCTTTTGTTTTTAGATTTTTATCGTAGTTGGCATCAAAGGATTTCATGTCGCGGCTATCGCCGGCAAAGATGGTTGCCTGGTTGCTGGCAGTAGCATCCGTTTCTGAGCTGGCAACAATAGGCTTTGCGAAGTACACAATTTTATAGGCCGGTGACGAACCCTTCTGCGACAAAATTTCAACGTAATGATATCCAAATTCAGTTTTTATTACTCCTTTTGTTCCGGTAGGATTGCCAAAAATAAAATCATTAAAAGTAGCAGTCATTTGGCCGGTAGGTATATTTTCATACACACCTCCTTTGTCTTTACTACCCGGATCTTCAGAATATTTTAAAAGTAATGTGTCAAAGCTTGCT
This sequence comes from Chitinophagaceae bacterium, assembly GCA_039921625.1. Classification (GTDB taxonomy): domain Bacteria; phylum Bacteroidota; class Bacteroidia; order Chitinophagales; family Chitinophagaceae; genus Flavisolibacter. The sequence continues at coordinate 13,026 of JBDSBL010000019.1, read as the reverse complement.
CCACCACCAATAGCTCTTTGCACACTATCAATAATTCTTTTGGCCGCACTGTCATCCCGCACCTGCGTCATCTGTCCGCTTTGGTTTTGCTGATGTGTGCTTATTAAAATATGCCGCACTTTCACCGTATCAGGCATTTGCTTTTCAGCTATTATTTTGGAGAAAACATAATTGGGACCATCCACATAAGGGCCATGAACCACACCTACCGGCACACTCAATATGGAATCTTTATTTGGGTTCTTTATATTGTTTTTGCTAATAAAACCATCATAATAAGGAATCTCACTTCCTTCTCTTTGTAAAAAGTTTTCGTAGTTAGGCGTTGTGGCAAACGAATCTTTTAAGGTCTGCATGCTAGTGCCTACCGTAGCGCTATCAGCAGCAGAAGGCATGGCACTAAACGTAACATAACTTATAGAGCGGGTTTCTTCTTTTTGTTCGTATTCTTTTTTGTGGTCTTTTAAATAAGCCTGTATCTCATCATCTGAAATTTTAATGGAACTATCAGAAATAGAATTGTACGGTACTCCTATATAAGATACGTTGGCAATAAGGCTATTGTCTTCATTTTGTTTTTCTAAAAACCATTTTGGAAAATATACACTGTTGGCTAAAAGCGTAGTGTATTTAGTAGCCAGGCGCTCGTATTCCAAAGAAGTCAGGTAGTCATTCATTTGCGTTTTTTGCTCCGCAGTACCTGTCTTTTTTAAGTTATTAATATATTGACGGGCTTCAAAAGCATTATAAACTCCTGTTTTAGGATCAGAAAATCCCTGCTTGATATCCTGAGGTGGTTCTGCACCAAACAGCATATCATCCAATTCTTTTTTTCCAACTCCTAATCCTAATTTTTCTATTTCATCATCCAGAATAGTTTTGGTTACTTCCTGATTCCACACGGCATCCATCACTTGCTGACGGCCGGCATCATCCATGGGATATCCTTGCTGCTGCCGTTGCTCTTCCTGCATTTTTACTCTTTGAGAAAAGTCAACGTAGTCAATCTTTTTACCGTTAACCTTACCGAGCAGGGTAGAGTTTCCTCCAAAAATGCCACCGCCCCGGCCGGAAAAAGCATCCATCATAATAAAACCTATAAGCGAAAGGGCAATAGCTATAACGGCTATCCGGGCATATTTATCCCTGATTTGTTGAATAACTGACATAAAGTATGGTTCTTTTTTAAAAACAGGTGGCAAAAATAGGGTAATTAGGTATAGGAACAAATTGTGGAAAACGGCTAAAATCCACAGGCAATGAGGGTTTTGTCTTGAATAACTTTTTACAAAAAATGACGACTTCCTTTTTTGAAATGACCGTTGCCAACCTATCCTCTACAATTATCCATTTTGCTATAAAACAATGTGGATAGTAGAAAAGAGTTGTGGATAATGTAGCTATTCCGGTGGAGGCTCAGTGTATTGTTTCCTGATAAGTCCATCCTCATTTCTTTTTTTGATGTTGCCTGTGAACTATCCAATAGTTATGCGTGGTTAATTCACAATACGTTTAATTTTGATTTGACGAAATTCTATACACCTACCTTTTTTCACAAGGTTGTTAATTAGAGGGTGTAATGGTTTGTAGTGCCGTAATTTTATTGTGAGTAACCGAAAGGGCTTTGTGAATAACTGCATATTAATTGCAGCGTGTTTTAATTAAAATTTTATTTTCCACTAATTCACAGCCCTAATAGTAATAGACTTTATTTAAAAATTAATGATATTATATATTATTACATGGAACAGGAAATGTTGATAGCAGCAAAAAACGATGTAGATGAAAAAGGTTTTCTGGATGTGTACATAGATCCAACCTTGGATTTGTTTGCAGAAATAGAACGGTTGAAAAAAGAAAAAAATGCCATCGTGCTGGCGCACCTTTACCAGGAGCCGGATATTCAGGACGTAGCCGATTACATTGGAGATAGCCTGGGCCTGGCGCAACAGGCAGAAAAAACAGAGGCGGACATGATCGTATTTTGCGGGGTACATTTCATGGCCGAAACGGCAAAAATTTTAAATCCATCAAAAAAAGTGGTGATACCGGATTTTAAAGCCGGTTGCTCTCTTAGCGAAAGTTGTCCTCCTCCGCTATTCAAAAAATTTAAAGAACAGCACCCGGACCATATTGTTATTTCCTACATCAACTGCAGTGCCGGCATCAAAGCACTCACTGATGTGATTTGCACCAGTAGCAATGCAAAAGTGATCGTTGAATCTTTTCCAAAAGAGCAAAAAATAATATTTGCACCGGATAAAAACCTGGGAGCGTGGATCAACAAAGTCACGGGTCGCAATATGCTTCTGTGGAATGGTGCCTGCATGGTGCATGAAATTTTTAGCCTTGAAAAAATAAGCCGGTTGCAAGTTCGGCATCCCGCTGCCAAATTGATAGCGCATCCGGAGTGTGAAGAGCCAATATTGCGAATTGCTGATTTTATAGGATCCACCACGCAATTGCTTGCTTATGTAAAAAATACAGAGCATCAGGAATTTATAGTAGCCACCGAAGCGGGCATATTGCATCAGATGCAAAAGCAAGCCCCTTCTAAGACCTTAATCCCCGCACCCCCTGATAATAGCTGTGCCTGCAATGATTGCCCGCATATGAAGCGCAATACCCTCGAGAAGGTATATCTGTGTATGGAGTACGAGCAGCCTGAAATAATAATGGATGAAGCCCTGAGGGTAGCTGCAAAACGCTCTCTGGATAGAATGCTGGAGATCAGTGCTCAGGCCGGTTTATAAATTCCATTTTCCCTATCAAAAAATTGATTGATTAAGAAATTAAATGGTAGCTACCTGCAGACCTTTAAAAGGGTAAATAAAAACTGTTCTATTTTTGTAATCAGGCGTTTTTAAAAAATTAATAATATGAAAGGCCAGGTAAAATTTGTAAACAAGGATAAAAATTTATTTTTTCCAACCCTAAAAAAAAGGGTGGATGTTTATTTTAAAGAAAATAATTTATCAAAGTATGGTGATGGCACTATGATCGTTAAGACCATTGCCCTTTTACTGCTTTACATCGTACCGTTCATTTGTTTATTAATATTTCAACCTCCTTTTTGGGTAGCACTTATTTTATGGACTTTAATGGGTTTTGGCGTGGCCGGTGTCGGCATGAGTGTGATGCACGATGGGAATCATGGAGCCTATTCATCCAACAAAAGAATTAATTATTTTATGGGAGATGTGGTGTTGAATCTTTTGGGAGCTTCTGCTTTCAACTGGAAGTTGCAGCACAATATTTTGCACCACACTTATACCAACATCACCCATATGGATGAAGATATTGATGATAAGTTAGTGCTTAAATTTTCGCCCCATACGCAAGTAAAACCAATTCATAAATTTCAATGGTTATACTCTTTCTTTTTTTATGGTATCACTACGTTGTATTGGATCACGGCTAAAGATTTTATTCAGTTGGCACGGTATAATAAAAATGGAGTGAACAATGATACGCCGGCCAAAAAGAGAAACACATTGATTAAAATTATTTTACTAAAAACGATCTATTCGTTTATAATCCTCGCCGTTCCCAGCTTATTTTTTGGCATTCCTTTTATCCAGGTTTTGATTGGTTTTTTAGTGATGCATTTTTTTGCAGGAGTTATTTTAACGGTTGTTTTCCAGTTAGCACATTCTGTAGAAGGTACGTCTCACCCATTACCTAATGCGGAGGGCATCATTGAAAATGACTGGGCTATTCATCAAATGAATACAACCGTAAATTTTGCCCGCCACAGCAAGTTATTATCCTGGTATGTAGGTGGATTAAATTTTCAGGTAGAGCATCATTTATTTCCCCGCATTTCACACATACATTATCCGGCACTTGCTCCTATAGTAAAAGAAACAGCTGAAGAATTTGGCATTCCATATTTAGAAAATGAGACATTCAGCAATGCAATAAAATCACATGTACAGTTTCTGCAACGGCTGGGCCGCTTGCCCGATATTAATGAAGCGATTGCATAAACAGCGATCTTATTGAATCCTTACCAGCAGCCCTTTTCCCACTACTTCTTTGCGGCTAGCCGGAGCTAAAAATTTTAAAGAAATTCGGGTAATTTCATAATCCTTGTGTTCATAAATTTCTAAAGGAATATGCCCTTTTGCTTTTAGATCCAACAACCCTTTTTCGTCTGTAAATATCCAAATGGGGCCTTGTATATTGAGGGAGTCATTGTATTCTTTTCGCAAAGCACTTGTGTAAAAATTGTAAGAAGAACTATAAATGCCGGGCCAAAAATAAACCTGTTTTGGATCTACTATTCCTCTGGTGTCAAAAGCCATTTCATTACCAACCTGGTAGGTAAGTAATTGAGGGTAAAAGTTAGCATTCAACAAATAAAAAATTAAAATAGAAGTGACCACAGAAGCTACTAAAAGCTGCTCTATTTTTTGCTTTGATTTCTTCAAAAGGTACACACAGCAAATCAGCACTAATAAAAAACCAGCAATTACTAAAAGGCTTTTTGGTGGAAAGGCCCAAACATTTATTATAGCAGCTGCTACCAGACATAAAACACAAACAATGGCTTGCAGGTAAAGAAGCCTGCTCAATAATTTTAGGTTACTTCTGTTTTGAAATAAATAAGCGGCCGTGATGATTCCGGCAATAGGAAAAAGTATGTTTAAGTAGTGGGGCAATTTAAATCCGGACACAGAAATCAGTACTATTATGGAGCCAAAAGTGCCAATGGTCAACCACTCCTTTTCTCTGTTTTTAAAATATTTTAACCTTGAGAAAAAAGCAACAAATGCGAGCAAACTCCAAGGAGCAAAAGCCCACAAAAAAGAATGGAAGAAAAAGAAGTAATCGTTTTTTGCTTCCGCTCCAAAGCTGTCTCCTTCAAAGCGTTCTATACTTTGCTTCCATAAAATAAACTCAACTCCGGAGCGTCCGCTTTTTCCACGGATTATTTTCTCCGGATGCAGATCATATTGTAGGTAATAACAGTAAACGACCGGCGATATGGCCACAAAAAAACCGACAATAATTAATACCAATTGCCAATGAAAAAAGGCCTTCCAGTCTTTTAAATAAAGGATGTAAAAAAAGGCACTGACTGCAGGTACCACTACCGCAATATGACCTTTGGTGCAAAAGCCTAAAGCCAGTCCTAATGCGGCTCCCAGCGCATTAATTATTTTTTTATTTTTTACCCAATCTACTAATTGCCAGGTAGCAAATACAATAGAGGCAGTCAGTATGGCATCCATCCGCACATCATTGTTGGCCAGTATATAAGCAAAGGCAGATGCGGTGATGAGTGCGGCTAATTTTCCAACTTCATTACTATATAAGCTCCGTCCCAGGCGGTAGGTGCTGTAGGTGCCCAATAAGGTAAATAAAAAGGAAGGTATTTTATAAGCAAAAGTAGTAACGCCAAAAAGGTGGTAGCTCCACGCTGCCAGCCAAAAATGTAGGTGCGGTTTGTCTAAATAATCTTTGCCGTGGTCTATTAAATTTACATAATCTCCTGTAAGGTACATGCGTAGGGCAATGTTGGCATGGTGCGCTGAATCATTATCCATAAGTGGCACAAACAACCCTATGATGTAAACAACACCTAGCAAAGAAAATAAAATAATATAATTAGATCTGGAAAGAAATGGTGGGTGCACAGAAAAACTTTGCGGCAAAGTAAGTAAGGTTTCACCAATTCATTTTACGTAGTCTTTTCCCCTGAGCAATTAATAGATAAGGAATCATTTTATTAATACCTCAATTATAATTTATGTATAGAAAGTAGCACACCTTACAATTTCATCAATCGCTCTGCTGCTGCTTCCAGAGTACTATCTTTTTTGGCAAAACAAAATCGCAACACACTGTTGTTGACCGGTAGTTTGTAAAATGCAGAAACCGGGATAGTGGCTACACCAGCTTCTTTGGTGAGGGTAATCGCAAATTCTTTTTCCGCTTCTTCTGAAATATTTTTGTAAGAATATATTTGGAAATAACTGCCACTACTTGGTATAGGTGTAAATCTAGAGCGGCTCATTAACTGTTGAAAATAATCCCGCTTCTTTTGCATAAAACTTCCCAACTCCAAATAATCATTTTTTCTTTTTATAAAAGTTGCCAGCGCTACTTGCTTCGGGGTGTCACAACTAAAAGCATTGAATTGATGGATCTTCCGAAACTCATTCATTAGCATTGGAGAGCCAATACAATATCCTAATTTCCATCCGGTGCAGTGATATACTTTGCCAAATGAAAAACAAACAAAGGCCCGTTGTAAAAGTTCCGGATATTTTAAAATGCTTTCGTGTTCTTTACCATCAAATACTAAATGTTCATACACTTCATCACTCAAAATAATGATGTTGGTGTTTTTTACAATAGCAGTTAATTGTACTATATCATCTTTGGTTAGTACTGCTCCGCTTGGGTTATGTGGAGAATTGATTAGGATCATTCTCGTCTTTTCAGTTACCTTATTCTTTACTTCTGTCCAATCAATTTTATAATGGGGAAACGTTAACGGGATTGTTATTGCAGTGGCTCTATTCAACTCAATGGTTGGCAAATAACTATCATAAGCCGGTTCAAAAAGGATTACTTCATCAGCAGGTTGCAGTATCGTAGTCATCGCCGTGTACAGAGCGTAAGTGCCTCCTGGTGTAATGGTTATTTGACTGTCAGGGTTCACGGTGGCGCCATATAATGTTTGCACTTTTTCTGCCAGCACTTCTCTAAGTAGTGGATAGCCGTTCATATGGGTGTATTGGTTGAAACCTTCACTCATGGCCTTTTTCACCAACTCAATTAACTCTTCACTCATCTGAAAATCAGGAAAACCTTGCCCCAGGTTAATCGCCTGATACTCGGCAGCGAGAGCGGTCATTACTGTAAATATGGTGGTACCTGCGTTGGGTAATTTCGATTGTATGTGCAAAATTTTATTTTAATTATTGATGAATGAAAGGTAATTATTGATGAAGATCAGTAAATACTAAAACCAGTAATTAGCAGCTCTGTTTGCTAGGTACTTTGGTGCACAACAATTAATAACCGTGTAAAACAAAACTAAATACAGCAACTGATATTTCACCTGTTTAAATTTTTAGGTAGTCTCATTTATATTTACACAATGCCCTCGATGTTATTAGCCAGGTTAAAAGTTTGTATAAAAAGGATTCTTCCCGAATCTATAGTGAAGGTTGTTTTACGAATAAAGTGGGAGAAAATGAAAAAGTCTGATCTTTCCTATATTTCCTTGATAAGCGAAAAAAACAATGATTATTTATTGAGTGCTTCGCGGCTAGAGGAGGATCTATTGCCAAAACTTGGTTTAAACAATGAACAGCTTTATCAGTTTCCGGAGGAGTTGTATTCTTTTTGCGGATATGGTTTATATCATTGGCAATATCCGAGTCAGTTTAGTTTACCGATCAGTATGAAAGTGTGCGCGCAAGAACAGGGAAAACTTTTTTAGGAATTGGGATGGCGGTAAAGAAAGAATATTTGCATAGCAAAGAAAATTAGGTACCTCCTTTTAAAAATAAAAAGCGGCTTGGAGTTATATAATAGCAGTGACTTCTATCTCTATTAAATATTCAGGAGAGATGAGTTTAGTTACTTCTACCATGGTAGTGCAAGGTTTTATTGTTTTGAAAACCTCGCCATGTGCCCGCCCCACGTCCTCCCATTTGCTGATGTCTGTTACATACATGCGGGTCCGTATTACATCCTCCAATGTTGCACCGGCTTGCTGCAATACCTTTTCTATTTTTTCAAGAATAAACTGTGTTTGTGTATAAGCATCATCTTTACCTACCACGGCTCCATTTTCATTGCTGGCAACAGTGCCACTTACTTCTACCACATTGCCTATGCGTACCGCACGGCTATAGCCTACAATATCTTCCCATGAAATACCGGAAGGGAAATTGGTTCTTCGGTGCATGTTTTATATTCTATATTTTCAGTTTTAATTTGCGGTTCGCAAAAGATGCGTAATAATATTTGCGTGAGTGTCAACACATCTTTTTGGCAATAATGTGCAATGCGGTCAATATTTTTTTCTTCCCAATACACTCCATTTACCATACTGCCGTCTATGTCATCTTTGGGAGAAGGAACGCCTAATACTTTGGCTAATAATTTTATGGAAGTAAAACTTTTGTAATCTCCAAAACGCCACATTTCCATAGTATCTAATAAATGCTTTACCTCCCATGGTTTTTTGCCATGCAATTTCAATATATCCGGAATGGTGATGTTATTGACTATCATTCGCCGGCATATATAAGGGTAGTCAAATTCTTTTCCGTTATGTGCACAGAGCTCTTTTCCATTTTCTACTTTCCAGTTGGTCAAAGTAGCAGCAAAGCCTTTTAATATAGCCTTCTCATCGTCTCCGGAAAATGATTTAATCACTAATTTCCGGTCTTCACCACTGCCTTGCAGGCAGCCACAAGAGATGCAGATGATCTTTCCAAATTCTGCATAAATAGCAGCGCGGTTATAAACAGTTTCTGGATTGTCGGTTTCTTTATTTTTAATTATCTGGGCAGCTTTCAAATCCCACAATTCTTTCCAGTCGTCAGATAGCTGTGCATAATTTTCCTGCTGCGAAACGGTTTCAATATCTAAAAAAAGTATGTTGTTGAAATTCATAAGTAGCGTTTACGGCATTGGTTAAATAAATGAAAAATGCCTGGAAGAATGAGGAAGCAGTTACAAAAATTTATCTCCCATATTTCTTTTTACTTCTCCCACATATTGTTTTATTTCCTGCTCATTTTCTTTCTGGCATATTAGCAATACATCTTTGGTATCTACCACTATAAAATCATTTAAACCCTGTAGCACTACCAGCTTATCATCCGGTGCATGCACCATGTTTTTATTGGCATCAAACACTATTACATTATTACCGGTTACGGCATTCTCAAGGTAATCTTTTTCCATGTTTTCCCAGGCACTGTTCCAGGTACCCAGGTCGCTCCATCCAAATGAAGACGGGATCACATATACATTATCTGCTTTTTCCATTACCCCAAAATCTATTGAAATATTGGAGCATTGTGGATAGATCAAATCGATAGCTTCTTTCTCGGCATCTGTATTCATTTTATCCTGTTCACCGGCAAAGAGTTCGTACATCTCCGGCATGTGTTTTCGAAACGCCTCAATGCCTCTCGCCACTTTCCATACAAAAATGCCTGAGTTCCATAGAAAGTCACCACTCTTAATAAAAGCCTGTGCCAGCTCTTTATTAGGTTTTTCTGTAAATGTTTTTACTTTATACACAGAGGGAATTGCTTCCAGGTCTTCATGCTGAATGTAGCCGTAGCCTGTATTTGCATAGTATGGTTTGATGCCTAATGTAATAAGCGCATTGAAATGAGTGACAAAATCCAATGCTTCATTGCATACGTCTCTGAATTTTTCTTCTTGTAAAATAAGGTGATCAGCCGGCGCTATGATCAAGGTGGCTTCAGGATCTTTTTCTAATAATTTAAAAGATACATAGGCAATGCAGGGAGCAGTATTTTTCCGAAACGGTTCGCTGATAATATTCTCTTCCGGCAACAGCGGCAACTGCTCTTTAGTAAGCGTTACATATTCATCTGCCGTTACCACATATATGTTTTGTAATGGAATGAATTTTAAAAAACGCTCCATTGTTTGCTGTATAAATGTTTTACCAACATTTAAAATATCCAGGAATTGTTTAGGATGATTTGTTCTGCTAATAGGCCAAAACCGGCTGCCTATTCCACCCGCCATTATAGCTACATAGGTGTGTGCGTTGTTCTTAATTTCCTCGTCCGCTCTCATTATTGTATAGATTATTTTATTAGATCAAACCTTCTTTTACGAGGTCGTGCAAATGTATAATACCAAGATAGCGCTCCCCTTCTATAACTACCAATTGCATGATCTCATTCTGGCGCATAATGTCCAATGCATTTACCGCCATTTCTGATGGTGCTATAGTTTTTGGGTTGGTAGTCATAATGTCTTTGGCCACTAATTGGTGAAACGCTGTATCTTTTTCCAGCATGCGCCGTAGATCCCCATCTGTAATGATGCCGGCTACTTTTTCTTCACTATCTGTTACCACAGTTATGCCTAGTCTTTTGCGGGTCATTTCCATGATCACCTCTTTTAAAGAACCATTCAATGGCACATTTGGTTTTTCATTATCTATATAAAGATCACCTACTCTTAAATACAATTTTTTACCCAGCGTACCTCCTGGATGCAGTTTAGCGAAATCTGCAATAGCAAACCCTTTTCTTTCCATTAGGCAAACGGCAATGGCATCGCCCATCACAAGTTGAGCAGTGGTTGAGGACGTAGGTGCCAGGTTGTTAGGGCAAGCTTCCTGATCCACTGTTGTGTTCAAAATAAAATCTGCCTTCTTTGCAAGAAAAGAACCTGTATTACCAACCATTGCAATTAATGGATTACCAAAATTTTTGATCAGGGGAACCAAAACTTTTATTTCCGGGCTTTCTCCACTTTTGCTAATGATGATTACTGTATCGCTTTGTTGCACCATACCAAGATCGCCGTGTATGGCATCAGCCGCATGTAGAAAGATTGCCGGTGAGCCGGTTGAGTTTAACGTAGCTACAATTTTTTGGGCAATGATGGCGCTTTTTCCAATTCCACTAATAACGATGCGGCCGGCACTTTGGCAAAGCACATCAATTGCATCTTCAAATTGTTGGTCCAATAAACCAGCCATTTGCTTGATGGCAGCCGCTTCGGTTTCAATTGTTCTAATTGCCGTTTTTAATATAGTTCCTTCCTTTTTCAAGCGGTCAAAATTAGGCTATTTAGCCGCATAGATTAAACACTTAGTAATCAGTATTTTAACCTTTTCAATTACAATGTGCAGGTAGCAATGGCTAAATTCGCATACCTAAAAAAAGGGAAAACAGCTATCAGTCCGGAAACCCCTTCGAATAAATAATTAACCTGAAAGGCTAAAATTTACCTATCCTGTCTGTTGCTGTTCTCAATCTAAGCAAGGATCAATGTCCTTTTAAAAGGGTTTTAAAACTACTATCCACAATGGCAACCGCAAAGAAAGCTGCACCTAGAAAGTCAGCAGGAGCTACTAAAACAGCTTTAAAATATACGTCAGCCGATCTACACAATGCATTACAAGAAAACTTTGGATTTAAAAAATTCAAGGGAGATCAGGAACAAATCATTCAATCTGTATTAACCGGCAAAGACACCTTTGTAATAATGCCAACGGGTGGAGGCAAAAGTTTGTGTTACCAACTACCGGCATTATTAAAATCTGGAGTTGCTATTATAGTCAGTCCGCTCATTGCCTTAATGAAAAATCAGGTAGACCTGGTAAGAGGGTACAGTAGCAAAGACGATGTAGCGCATTTCTTAAATTCCACCTTAAATAAGAAAGAGATAAAAGAAGTACAGACAGACCTTCAGTCGGGCAGAACCAAATTATTGTATGTAGCGCCGGAAACGTTAACCAAACAAGATAACCTTGACTTTTTTAATGGTTTGGAAGTTTCCTTTTTTGCCGTAGATGAGGCACACTGTATTTCAGAATGGGGCCACGATTTCCGGCCTGAGTATCGCCGGCTTCGGGATATGATGGATCAGATCAATCCGGATGTTCCGGTGATTGCCCTTACTGCTACAGCCACTCCAAAAGTGCAGAGCGATATCGTGCAAAACCTTGGCTTGAAAGAGGATAATATTTACATCTCTTCCTTTAATCGGGCCAATCTTTTTTACGAAGTATTACCAAAAATTGATAAAGACCAAACCATTAAAAGTATTGTTCGCTTTATATCTCAAAACAAAGGAAAAAGCGGAATAATTTATACCCTTAATAGAAAAACAACGGAAGAATTGGCTGATATGCTTATGGCCAATAATATAAAAGCCGTAGCCTACCATGCCGGGTTAGATTCAAAAATCAGGGCGGACAGACAAGATCAATTCTTAAATGAAAATGTCCAGGTAATCGTTGCTACCATTGCCTTTGGTATGGGTATAGACAAGCCGGATATTCGTTTTGTGATCCATTATAATATACCAAAATCAATTGAAAATTACTATCAGGAAACCGGCCGAGGTGGCCGCGATGGCCTGGAGGGAAAATGTATTTTATACTACAGCCATAAGGATGTATCTAAACTGGAACACCTGATGCGGGACAAGCCTCTGAGTGAACGCGAGGTAGGGGCACAATTGATCAATGAAACGGTAGCCTTTGCAGAAAGTGGAGTGTGCCGGCGCAAAACGTTGATGAGCTATTTTGGTGAAGAATTTCCTGATGAAAACTGTGGCAATTGTGATAATTGTAAGCACCCAAAGGAAAGAGTAGAAGCCAAAGGAGAGGTAGTAAAAGCATTACAAACTATCAAAGAGTTGGATGAACAATTCGCAACAGATTATACTGTTCGCATCATTATAGGTCAATTGACGCCACAGAATAAAATGTTTCGTCATGATGGGCTTACTTCTTTTGGAATAGGTAAGGATAAACCGGAACACCTTTGGAATTCTTTACTTCGCCAAATGGTGTTGGAAGGGCTGCTGAAAAAAGACATTGAACAATACGGAGTGCTTAAGATTACAACACGCGGAGCGGAATTTCTAAAGAAGCCTAAGTCGTTTACGATTGTAATGAACAACTTATTTGAAGAGGCCAATGCCGATGATGAAGAAACAACGGCAGATGAAACCGTAAGTGCCATAGATGATAAACTTTTTAAGTCACTAATGGAACTTCGTCAGCGAGAAGCAAAAAGAAAAAACCTTCCGCCATTTGTACTATTCCTTGAATCCTCTTTGCAGGATATGGCCACCCTTTACCCTACCTCTGTTGATGAAATGGCACGTTGCCAGGGCATTAGCAAAGGAAAAGCTATTAAATACAGCAAGCCGTTCATTGATTTAATTGCAACTTATGTTACAGAAAATAACATAGAAAAGCCGGATGATTTTATAATGAAAAGCGTGGTGAACAAAAGCGGCAACAAGGTGCACATTATTCAACAG
>JBDSBL010000018.1:0-23209 GCA_039921625.1 Chitinophagaceae bacterium | reverse complement strand
AGACGGGGTCTGTTACTACAAATCCTGTTTGCAACATTTGCCGGTGGTATTTGATTGAATCAAAAGGGGTCATTACCGTGTCCTTTGTTCTTTGGGCATTCCATGCAAAAACTTTCATTTCCGTTTTTTCATAAAATGTTTTTTTAGCATCTTCATCATTATAGCCTTCTGCTTTTAAGTTCTTCCAACGGTCACTGTTTTTGATAGCTGCCTGCAATATGTTTTCGTGCCCTTTCCATACACTTCCTGATTTTATACTGCGTTGGCTGTTCATTGATTTTTGCAACACAGGCATTTGTTGTGCTACCGCCTGCTCAGCATACTCCTGCATTTTAGGATTAATGGTGGTGTAAATTTTCAATCCATCATCATAAATATCATAGGGTTCTCCATCACTATCCCGCACATCTTTTAGCACATTGATCAATTCATTTTTTAATACTTCGCGGAAGTAAGGAGCATACCCTTTGTTCTCATCAAGTTTGTTATAATTAAGTTTAATAGGAAGTGTTTTAAGCCGGGCCGCTTGTGCCGATGTTATCTTGTTATTGGCTTCCATTTGCCCCAGCACTACATTGCGCCGGTCCAGTGCAGCTTTGGGATGTACTCTTGGATTGTAGATGTAATTTCCTTTTAAAATTCCTATTAATAAGGCTGCTTCTTCAATGGTAACTCTATCGGGTTCTTTTTGAAAAAAAGTACGGCTTGCATTCCGGATACCATAAATATTATCTCCATACGGTACCGCATTGAGATATAGCGCCGTGATCTCTTCTTTAGTAAAATTTCTTTCCAGTCGGATGGCAACAATATATTCTTTCAATTTTTCTATAACCCTAAGCGCTTTGTTTTTGCTGCCTTGGCCTGTAAGCAATGCTTTGGCTAATTGTTGCGTGATGGTGCTGCCTCCTCCACTTTTTCCTAAGGTGACCAGTGCTGCCATGGTACGTTTGAAATCAATACCCGAATGATCGTAAAACCGTTCGTCTTCCGTAGCTACTAAGGCATCTACAATATGTTTCGAAATATCGCGGTAGCTTACTACACTTCGGTTGCCTCGCTCCCGGTAGTATTTACCCATCAGGGTGCCGTCTTCTGCAAACACTTCGGATGACTGTAAGATGCTAGGGTTTTCTAATTCTTTTAAAGAAGGCATTTTGCCAAATACTCCTGCAGTGGCCAATAGAATGATGGAAACAAATAGGCCGATCCCTGCAAAAAAAAGGATCCAAAAAATACGAACTGTTTTGCTTGTTCCTTTTTGCTTTTTACCCGGTACTTTATTTGGTTGTTTTGTAGTTTGTTTCAAAAGAATAGTTTTAAACGGCTTTATATTGAGCAGTACATAAGATGCATTAACGAATTAGATTTCATAAGAAACCATGTCAAAGCTAAAAAATAGAAGTTATAAGGCTTAAAATTTAACAGGGATGTTTTGCTCCAAAAACTTTTGATACTGCCCCAGGTTCTTCTCTTGTATAAAAGCCTGAAGGTTTTCTTTAGATAAAATAGTAAAGCTGTATTTATCACTCTTCAGCCAGGGTACTATTTCTTTTGGTGACAAAGGCATTGTTTTCCGTACATAATCTACCGCTTCTTGGGCAGATGCAAAATTGCCAATTAGAATCAGTTTATTAGCATCATCATAGGTTGTTAAAATAGCATCCAGCGGCTTATCCGAAAACTTTTCGCGGTTGTATCTAAAAAAAGCCGTCCTCGCTTCTCCGGCAAATACAGCATCTACTCTATTTAAAATAACAACAGCATAATATTCTGTTTGCGCATGGAAGGTATAAGGGGAAGCGGGTTTTGTTACCACAGGCATTTTCACCAATGTATCTATTGGTTTTGTTGCTGGTTTTTTTATTACTACCACTGGTTTTACAGCAGCAGTATCTTTTGAAATGGCATCTATCTTTTTATAAACTGAGGTGGTATCTCTTTTTACATTTGGTGGCGGCAACTTAGTCACTACTGGCTCTTTTTTGTCACTGACCGGGGGTAATTTAGAGGTAACAGGGACAGCCAATTTTTCGGAGGCCGGCATATCCAACTGCAAGTTAGTAAGCTCCGTTTCAATCTGTGCTCTTCTACCCAATACTTGCAGCAGGTTAGCAGCTTTATTGCCAATGGGCGTTCCTCCATTTTGCTGAATGAGTGTGGTTAAAATGGTGGAAGCGATGCTATCATTTCTTTGCTTTATGTTATATACAGCCTGTATGTACAGTAGTTGCGGCGACCAATAATTTGTGTGATATATACTATCAGCTACTTTTTTTGCCGCATTAGCTTCGCTAAAATTTCCTTCCAAATATAAGTCGTACACCTTCTCATACACCTTCGTTACTTCTGTAGTTGGTGCATTGGTAAAAGGATCATTTCCTGTGCTTGCTATGGTAGCATACCTGCTGTTAGAATATTGACCTGCCAATAACTTTTTAATTTCTGAAGCTTTTTGCAGCTCTCCTTTTTTGGTATAACCATAGTAAAGCCTGAAAAGCGCTTCATCCATTTTAGGGTAATTTCCAAATCTTCGTCTTAATTCTTCAAATGAAAGAATGGAGGCATCTACATCTTCGAGTTCATCCGCATATATGATACCTGCAGTGTACAATGCATTTGCAATAGAGTCGTTGGAAACCTGCACCTGCTGCACGGTGAGTGGCAACGTATTTAGCAAACTTTCGTAATTAAGCAATTCTTCCTGAGGCACTATACCTCCTGCAGGATTGCCTCTTGTATTACCCAAAGCAGTGCTTCGCAGTTGAGCGGTGACGTTAGAAGCACGCCTCCAATTATCAATATTAGGTCGGTTGCCCCATACTTGCTTAAAGGTGGCAATTCCTGTAGTTTTTGATCTATCGTTATAAAAATACCATTCACCTTTTGTGTTATTAGAACTTCCAAAAGGATTAGCGGCACTCGTAAGCGTGTTGCCCTTAGTGATGACGGCTTCGTCTTCTTTTAAGCCTCTTTGCTTCCGAAGCTGGCGGGCTAACTTGCGCAAATAATCTTCTCTTTCTTTTTGGGGCATGGCTGCAATCCGTTGCACACTATCCTGCAAGAGCACAGTATTTAACTGAGTTACCAATCCTCTTAAAAGATCCTTGCGTTGCGTGATGCGTAAGGCATCAGCTGTAGCAAGGTTTTCAATATGCACACTGTCATAGAAGATAGCGGCACGGGTATATTTTTTTTGTTTGAAAAAGAGATCAGCTAATTGTAAAAAACCACTGTTGGTAGAAGCCGTGCCGGCATTTTTATATTGAGCGCTTTTAAGCAATAAGGCTTGAGCAGCATCAAAATTATTCCTGGATAATTCCATTTGGGCGGCCATATAATAAATAACATCACGATACTCTACGTACCGGTCTCTTTTTGCCATCTTCAACAGTTCGGCAATGTTTTTATTTATGTAGTCATCACCACCTGATTTATTGATCCGGATCAAATTCAACCGGGCATAAATATCAAGCACAGGGTCTAAAGTATGAGCAATGGATTTGGCATACAATCCTTCTGCGGTTTCCCAATTTCCAGATTGTTCATACAGTTGCGCAGCAAGGTATTCCCACCGGGCTTTTTCCTGTTTGTTATCGGCTACATCCAATGCTAGTACCAAATGGGTGGCCGCACTATCCCACATGCCTTGCTGGTAAAACCAGTAAGCCTGTACTTCATTTAAGGAAGGTTGCAATCTTTTGGGAAAAACGGGATCATTTTTTAGAGTGGCAATCAAGCTTCCTGCTTCAGGCATTGCGCCCGATTGTATCAGCGTTCTTATCTGCCATATAAAGGCATCATTGCGCCCCGGCGGATCTGCAATCAACCCTTTTGGAAAACGCATGTTTTCTTTTGTAGAAACACTAAGGGAATTGTTGCCATCCATTCGGCTACCTATATATTTATAATAGCCGTCTTTTTCTTTTTCTGCAAAAGCATAATTTATAAATTGAAACATCTGATAGGCAGAATCAAAGTCCTGTTGCAAATAATAAGATGCACCCCACAATAGGTACAGATCATCTATCCAGTCGTTGCGCAGATCATGTAAAACAATTCCTGTTTTTGATTTATAAATTACAGAATCCAGTTGCCCTTTTTCACGGGCTGTATTTTCTAAAGAATAATTGTAGAACGGAAGTATTTCAGCATAATTATCACGATGCGCCGCTTTTGCCCGGTTAATAATATCATTTAGTTTATTGCTGGCATTAAAGAAATAATTGTAATGTGTGGTGGTATTTTGAATGATGCGACGGGGAGCAGTAAACTTTTTATCTCCGGTTTTTTCAGCTTTTAATTCCCGCTCTTCATAAGGCTTTGTTTTTTTAATATTCAGGTCAAATCCCAATTGGGCATGCAGGGGCTGCAAGCATAAGCTTGCTATATACAAAGTGAATAATGTTAAGAGGCGGCTGTGACGCATATCAGTCGCAAATAAACCAGTAATAACTGAAATTCAAATGTTTTAGTATAAAAGTTTGGAGAATATTTAGGGTAACCACTCTGGTGATTAATGCAAAGAAGGCAATGTATTACCTTTATCCGATAAAGCATCTGTATGGCTAAACTTGACGCTGGAACTACTTTAAAACGGTTGCGCAATCGCTATCGTTTTGTAATTCTAAATGATGACACGTATGAAGAAGTGATTACTTTTCGGCTTTCCCGCATGAGTGTTTATGTAGCCTTCAGTACTTTGTTTGTATTATTGACTGGGCTTACCGTGGGTTTGATCATCTTCACTCCTTTAAAATATTATATACCCGGATATGGAAATGCAAGTGTAGGCAAGGAGTACCGGCAGTTAAAATATGTTACAGATTCCTTAGAAAAACAATTAACTTACCAGGCTCAGTATATTGATGATATTAAACAAGTTTTATCCGGAAATGTACCCTTAAAATTAGATACGACGCACCTTTCCGTACCTAAAGAAGAATTTTCGAATGATTAACTAACAAATTATGTTCAACAAAGAAAAAACTCCAACTCAAACCGAACGTTCCTCTGGCTCTAGCGCTACCCTTATCAGTCCCGGCACGTTGCTGCAAGGTGATGTGTCCAGCGATAGTGATCTACGCATTGATGGCACTATAAATGGCAATGTAACAAGTGCTTCCAAAGTCATTATTGGGGATACCGGTGTAGTAGAAGGAAATGTATCCGGATTGCAAGCCGATATTAATGGAAAAGTAATAGGAAATATAAGTACCAAAGAACTACTGCAGCTGCGCGGTCAATGCAATGTGCAAGGCAACATAAGTGCAGGTAAATTACAGGTGGAACCAACTGCTATCTTCAATGGAATGTGCCAGATGGGAAGCGTGGGTAACATTGTACAAATGAGCTCCAATGAAACCCAGGCCGACTCAAAATAAAAGCCGCAACGATCTGATGCGGTATGCCGGCCTTGGTGGCCAGCTTTTTTTTTCCTTAGGTATTGCTGTAATTATAGGATATAAGGCCGATGGTTGGTTTCATATTCCCATACCTCTCTTGGTTTGGCTGCTGCCTTTAGTTGTATTGTGCGTGATGATCTTTAAATTGATACGAGAAACTTCAAAAAAAGGCAGGGATGATAAACAGGAGTAAATACAGGCATTTCGTACCTATCATTATATTTTTTTTGGCGCTGAATGTTTTTTTTATTTTAGGAAGTAAGCTGCTTGCGAAATGGAACGCAGATCAAAATGTGCTCATCTTTGGAAACTTGCTTCTCTTTGCCGTTACTATTTTCTCGCTTTTCATTGCCCGGAAAGGATTAAGCAGCACCAATCCTCATGCCTTTGTGCGGGCCGTCTACAGTAGTATTTTGCTAAAGCTATTTGCCTGCATGATAGCGGCGCTTATTTATATTGCTATCTATAAAAAAGGATTAAACAAGCCTGCTTTTTTTACCTGCATGGGTCTTTACCTGGTGTATACTTTTATGGAAGTGGCGGCCTTAACCAAAATGCTGAAAGGAAAGGCTGATGGCTAAAAAAGAAGCTCCTATTACTACCTTATCCTCTTATCTGCCACCCAATACTTTTGATGGAGTTTTAAATTTTTTGCACCTATATGGTGTTCATCTTACCATAGCCAAGGACCGCAAAAGCATACTTGGTGATTACCGGCACCGCACCACAGATAGAAACCACCGAATAAGTGTAAACGGAAATTTGAATCAATATGCATTTTTAATAACGCTGCTTCATGAGCTTGCCCATCTATTAACTTTTGAAAAATGGGGTAACAAAGTGCAAGCACATGGCCAGGAATGGAAATTAGTCTTTGGCCAATTGCTTACGCAATTTGTAACTCAAAAAGTTTTTCCGGTAGCCCTTGAAAAAGTATTGCTTCAGTCTATTGCAAACCCGGCAGCAAGCAGTTGTGCAGATGAAAAGTTGTTGAAAGCCTTAAAGCAATATGACACGTATACTTCGCATTTGGTAATGGTAGAAAATATTACTGAAGGCATGCTTTTTAAAACCGATGATGGACGGGTGTTTAAGAAAGGAGAGAAGGTTCGGAAACGGTATAAATGTGTGGAAGTAAGTAGCGGAAAACTTTACTTATTTAGCCCCGTGTATGATGTGGCACTTATTAATTAAGGCATCAATAGTAAATAAATATTAAAGCAAATAACTCACCTACAATTTTAAAAAAGAGGCATCAAATATTCTTATGAAAATTAGGCGCCGTTAAATTTTTTTATTCTTAAATAGGCCATAAGAGTAAGGCAAATTTTTATCAATTAAATATGGATTCCGTCACTTTATAATTTTAGTTTCATCCAAAGCTCACAACCAAAATGGCCGGTATTGCCTAATGGAGCATCCAGATATTTAAATCCAAATTTGGCATAAGTTGCTAAAGCTTTTTTTAACTCGGGCATTGTTTCTAAATACACATATTCATAACCTGCTTCCTTTGCAAAGTCGATCGACTGCTGTATCAGTTGTCGTCCCAAACCAAGGCCCCTGGCTTCTTTTATTAAGTACATTTTTACCAATTCGCAAGTATGCCTGGGCAAACCGGGTGTGGGGAAAATGCCTCCACCACCTACCAATTTGTTATCCTTCTCCGCAACATAGTACACAGAACCTTGCTGGCGAAAAAGTTCGAATAATGTATCTGTGGTAGGGTCATGCGCTACAGTGCCGGGCCGGTCTGCACCAAATTCTCGCAAGGTGTTTTTTATAATGTTCGATAATTCTTTATTGTCACTTTGCTTTATTGGCCGTATAGTTATTTGGTGTTCGGTGATTGACATGGTGCAAAAATGAGCTGTTTGATTTTTTAATTACCTGATTTGTTCAACTAAAGTGGCAGAATAAATTAATTCCGGTACACAGATTAAGTGTAAACGCTTAATCTTTTTATGTAATTACGTGTACTTCTTTAAAAAGGTTACTATCTATTTTGTTTGGTATGTTGGGCTTCGTCAACTTCACCATTAGAAGAGTGCTGAATTGTGTGCGCTGAAAAGCTCAGATAAATTTTTAGCCTTTCACCAATCCTATAAAATGGCCGGAGGGCTTCCCACCTTATAAAAACAGACTGAAGGTCCACACCTGTATAAACAAATTCCCC
This sequence comes from Chitinophagaceae bacterium, assembly GCA_039921625.1. GTDB lineage: Bacteria > Bacteroidota > Bacteroidia > Chitinophagales > Chitinophagaceae > Flavisolibacter. The sequence continues at coordinate 15,628 of JBDSBL010000018.1, read as the reverse complement.
TGCTTTTCAGCTGGGGATTTTTTTTGGTTAAAAAGAAGCGGCGCTTGTGGCGCCGCTTCTTTGATTTATAGAATTACTGTTGCTGAACGGAGCGTCGCCGCTGCTGTTTAATCAGGGCTTTGCAGCCGGCTTACAAATAATTATTTTGACTTAACGGGATGACAGAAACAAATAATTATGGCAGCCATTTATATTAAGCAGCGAGTGCTTTATTTACCAAATCTGCAGCTTCACTTAATTGAATAGCACTCTGCACTTTTAAGCCACTTTCATCTATCAACTTTTTAGCTTCTTCTGCATTGGTGCCTTGCAGGCGCACAATGATTGGAATGCTGATGTTGCCCATGTTTTTATATGCATCTATCACGCCTTGGGCTACCCGGTCGCACCGAACAATGCCGCCGAATATATTAATGAGAATCGCTTTTACTTTCGGGTCTTTCATGATGATGCGAAATCCGGCTTCTACCGTTTGTGCATTGGCAGTACCACCTACATCCAAAAAGTTGGCTGGTTCGCCACCGCTTAGTTTGATCATATCCATAGTGGCCATGGCCAAACCGGCTCCATTTACCATGCAACCTACATTTCCATCAAGCTTCACAAAGTTCAGGTTGTGTTGCCCGGCTTCTACTTCTGTCGGGTCTTCTTCCGTCACATCGCGCAAGGATGCTAGGTCTGCATGCCGCATTAAGGCATTGTCATCCAAATTCATTTTGCAATCAACCGCCACTACTTTGTTGTCGGCTGCTTTAAATAGTGGGTTGATCTCCAGCATGGCACAATCAAGGCCGATATAGGCATTGTAAATATTGGTTACAAAGCGAGTCATATTTTTAAATGCCTCACCGGTAACACCTAGGTTAAATGCAATTTTGCGGGCTTGAAATGCTTGCAAACCACCACCGGGATGCACCCATTCTTTAAATATTTTTTCCGGAGTATTATGTGCTACTTCTTCTATATCCATTCCTCCTTCCGTGCTGTACATGATCACGTTTTGACCTTTTGCACGATCAAGTAAAATTGAGAGGTAGAATTCTTTCCGTTCAGTAGGACCATCATAATACATGTCCTGCGCTACATAAATTTTAGATACTAATTTTCCAGCTTCACCTGTTTGTACCGTAACCAAAGTGCCACCTAAAATTTTAGAAGCAAAGTCAGATACTTCTTCCATTGACCGGGCCACTTTTACTCCATTGATCCCTGTTTCTTTTATTTTTCCTTTTCCTCTTCCGCCGGCGTGGATCTGTGCTTTTACTACGGCAAAGGGGCTGTTGTATTCTGTTTTTATCTGGCGATAGGCTTCTTCGGCTTCATGCGGAGTGCTACAGGCAAAGCCTTCCTGCACCGGCACGCCGTATTTCTTCAACAATTCTTTAGCCTGGTATTCGTGCAAATTCATGAGTAAAAAAATTTGCCGTGAAGATAAGAAAAACGAAACGCTATAAATGAATTGATACAGGGCTTAAATAAATGGGGAATAGCAGCATCTTATTTTACATTTATAAAAGTTACCTGTAGGTTGATTTATTGAAATAGAAAATGAAGGCAACTGAAATAATCTATGCATCATGCTACGTAAGTCATTCTTATTTATAATTTTTGTTTCCGTGTTGTCCTCATGCACATCACGAAAAATAATTCATACAAAAAGAAAAGGCACAGCCATCACCGGCGCCGCTTTTTACAAACAAGCGGTTGCATATAACCGGCAACAACGCGATTCCTTTGCAGTTAAAGAAATCCTTTACGGCAACGTTCCAAATTTTTTAAAAAAGTTTGTTCCTATTCATGTTTCTATAAAAGATTCAGCTACCGGCAAAAGGGTTAGAGCAACTTATTATGTTAGTCCCGATTACCTAAGCATTGGCAGTGATAAAGACTGGGCGAGAATACCATTGACCCCCATGGCGGCACAAAGGATTGCCGATAGTTTTCATTGTTTTTTACCTACCCGAAAAATGGTAGATGATATATACAAAGCTGCCAAGGTAAAGCTGGAACCCGTGCCCATGTATGCTTTCAGGGATAGTACTGTTACCATGTACCAACATCATTTAATAATAGAAGGGCAGCGCAAAGGCCGCAAAGGGTTGATAGCCGGTATAAAAAAGGATGTGGTGATCACCGGTAAAATGGCACATGATGCAAAGCCTGACCGGGTGGTTATTTACGGATGGCACCGATTGGATGGAAAATCGATTCAACCACTTTATACCGGACATGTGAATTGGTATGTAGATTACAGCCATGGCATACGACTCGTTTATCAAAAAATAAAAGTAGGTAACCGCTGGTTAGATTATAAAGAGATTTTAAAAGATCCCGTGCTCCAGCGGCTTTTATGTGATGAGGAATATTGTGATTTTTATCGGTACAGTTATTAAGCCACCGCTCTATCTTTGCCTTCCATATGTCCACAACAATTGAACAACTGAATGAAGCCACTGAGTATCTAAAAAAGTATACTGAAAACCATCCAAAAATTGGGGTAGTACTTGGAAGCGGTTTGGGTAATTTTGTTGCAGAAATTAAAGTAGATAATGAAGTGCCTTACGAAGACATTCCCCATTTTCCTGTATCCACTGTAGAAGGCCATCACGGCAAATTAATTTTTGGATCAATTGGAGGAAAACCGATTATTGCGATGGCCGGTCGGTTTCACTTTTACGAAGGATATACGCCGCAGGAGGTTGTTTTTCCAATCCGGGTTTTAAAGTTTTTAGGAATTGAAACCTTATTGATTTCCAATGCTGCAGGTGGCACACATCCCTCACTTAAAGTAGGAGATTTAATGATCATCAACGATCATATTTCTTTTGCAACCATCAATCCGCTCTTAGGAAAAAATGAAGCGTCTCTGGGTCCGCGGTTTCAGGACATGAGTGAGCCATACAAAAAAGACTTAATTATAAAAGCAAAAGAAATAGCCGGCCAATTGGGCATAGAGGTAAAAGAAGGAATTTATTTTGGTGTTACCGGACCCACATTTGAAACCCGTGCCGAGTATAAAATGATTTATTTACTCGGTGCTTCTGCAGTAGGTATGAGCACCGTGCAGGAGGTGATAGCAGCCAACCACATTGGCATGAGCGTATTTGCTATGAGTGTGATAACAGACATAGGAATACGCGAAGAAGAAAACACCATCACACATGAAGAAGTATTGCAGGCTGCTAAAGAAGCGGAGCCAAAATTCTCTACTATATTCCGCGAATTGATTTTATCACTTGGTTAAAAAAAATTGTCTGAACAGGCTTACCATTTTTCTTATTATTTGTTGTTTGGCTGCCTTGTTGTTTCCCGTTGCCGGCAAAGCGCAGCAACCTGATATTTTTAAAAAATTACCACGTGGTATGCAAGGGGCCGGTCAGGGTTCGGGTAGGTCCGGAGGTGGTGATAGCTTGCAGCACCGCGATAAATATGCTGACTCAGTTACCGTTACTTATCGCCTTTTAGATAGTACAAAGAATTTTGTTTTTGATACTTCTATCTCAGATTATATGTACCGGTTTCCTATTCCGGCCACGTTTTTATATTTAGGTAATGTAGGTACAGCAGCAAAATCAATTCTTTTTAATGGCTCTAAAAAAGAGGGCTTTGATCCCGGTTTTCATGCGTTTGATGTATATAAATGGAAATTAGAATCGGTGCCTTTTTTTAATACCACAAGGCCTTACACCGAATTGGGTTACACGCTTGGAAGTCAGACGCAGCAGTTCATAGAGGTGTTGCATACGCAAAATATTAAGCCCACTTGGAATGTTGCATTTCGCTACCGGCTGCTTAATTCACCCGGTTTTTTTATGAATCAAAAAACCAATCACAATAATTATAATTTAAGCTCATGGTATCAATCAAACAACAAGCGATACAATAATTATTTTATCGTTTTGGCCAATAACCTGCAGTCGAGTGAAAATGGAGGAATCAAAACAGATCAGGATTATTTAAATGATCCTAATTATACCCAACGATTTAATGTGCCCACAAAAATTGGCACTGATGTACCGTTTGGTCGCGACTTTTTTAATTCAACAATAAAGACGGGAAACGTATACAAAGAGCTAAATCTTATGTTGCGCCAGCAATATGATTTTGGTAGGAAAGACTCCCTGATTTCTGATTCCACTGTTATCCCTTTGTTTTACCCAAAGCTTCGTTTAGAGCACACCATCACTGTAGGGAAATACAGTTATTTTTTTAAAGATGATAATCCTGATTCTGCTTTTTATACAAAATATTACCGATTGCCAATAGGTGCTATCAATCCTTTGATGGAGCGTATGGATCGTTGGAAAAGTATGAAAAATGACTTTTCTATTTACCAATTTCCAGATTCGAAAAATGGTGCGCAATTTTTAAAAGCAGGGATAGAATATGAATTATTAAATGGTGATTTTAAATTTTACTCAGCCTCATTATTCAACATGAATGCCCATGGTGAATATAGAAATGTAACAAAAAATAAAAAGTGGGATCTGCTAGCCTACGGGCACTTGTATCTTGCCGGATATAACATTGGCGATTATCAGGGATACATAAGCTTTCAGCGTTTTATAGGAAATAAATGGGGTAATCTAAAAATGGGTTTTCAAAACATCAACCGGTCCCCTTCCTTTATCTATGATAGGCGGAGTTCATTTTACCTCGATGCTCAAAAATCGTTTGGCAAAGAAAATTCAGGCCATTTTTTTGCAACCATCACCAATCCATTATTACGTCTTCAATTGGGTGCTGATTATTTTTTGGTAAAAAATTATTTGTATTATTCTAATTATTATCAACCGAAGCAGGAAGCTGCTTTATTCAATTTGCTTAGAATCAACGCCTCGAAAAAGTTTAAAATTTCCCGCTACTGGAACCTATATTCAGACATTTATGTGCAGCAAAAAGCAGGTAATTCAGAATTGCACGTTCCGCTTCTTTTCACCAGAAATCGTTTTGCATTTGAAGGAAACTTTTTTAAAAACTTATACATTGCAACTGGGGTAGAGGCTCGCTACCACACTCCATATAAAGCGGATAATTATTCACCGCTGTTGGGTCAATTTACTTACCAGGATTCAGTGACTATTAAAAATTTACCTGAAATAACGCTCTATTTAAATTTTCGGATCAAGACCTTTAAAGCCTATTTGCGGGCTGAAAATTTAAATTCACTTTGGTACAACCAAGGCGCTTTAAATTTTACACACAACAACCTCGCTGCTCCAGACTATCCTTATCCAGGGCTCAACGTAAGGTTAGGTATTTACTGGACTTTTGTAAATTGATTTATCGAACTATTTATTATAAGAACTCAGACATTAAAATAAAAAAACCCACATTAAAGTGGGCTTCTTGTTTATCGTAAAAAAAGTAATTCTCTATACTTAGGCAAGTACCATTCATTGTCGTCAATCAGCAATTCCAACTTGTCTGCATGGTAGCGAATCTTGTCAAAATATTTTTCTTTCACATCCGAGCAATAAGCAATAGCCTTTTCACGAGTATCCGTCATGTTATTGCATCTTTTGCGCGCCATTATCATTTCTTCTACTTCGTTAGAAATGGTATTAATATGGTTGGAGATCACTACCAGAATATTTCGTTGATTGGCATAACTGTCTTCACTCAGGCCTACCGCTCTTAGTCCGTTAATGTTGTTCACTAAAAGATTTTGATAGCGGATAGCTGCTGGTAGAATGTGGCTGCTCGCTAGTTCTGCCATCAACCTTCCTTCTATTTGTACTTTCTTAATGTATTTCTCTAATTCAATTTCGTGCCGTGCATCTAGCTCCAGGCGGTTGTATATTTTGTTTTGCTCAAATAGTTTTCTTGCTTTTTCAGTCACCATGGCATCCAAAGCCAGGGGCGTGGTTTTAATATTTTGCAAACCGCGACGCTCAGCTTCTACTTCCCATTCTTTGCTATATCCATCGCCTTCAAACAATATTTTTTCAGAGCTTACAATATATTCTCTGATCACATGCATAATGGCAATTTCTTTCTTTTCTCCTTTTTCAATCAGGGCATCTACATCTTTTTTAAACTGCTTTAAAGTAGCTGCCATGATGGTATTTAAAACCGTCATAGGGTTGGCGCAATTTGCCGTAGAACCAACCGCCCGGAATTCAAATTTATTTCCGGTAAAGGCAAATGGAGACGTGCGGTTGCGATCTGTATTATCCATCAATAATTCCGGTATGCTTTTATGAATGTCGATCTTCAGCATACTTTCATCCGTTTCATCCATATTGTCGGTCACTCTTTCTTTTACATCCTGTAGCACTTTGGTTAAGTACTGACCTATAAATACGGAAATAATTGCCGGGGGCGCTTCATTGGCTCCCAGGCGGTGATCATTTTGTGCTGAAGCAATTGAAGATCTTAATATATCAGCATAATCGTGAACTGCTTTAATGGCATTTACAAAAAAGGCTAAAAACATTAAGTTTGTTTTTGGCGTGCGGCCCGGAGCCAGCAGGTTGATACCCGTATCTGTAGCAAGGCTCCAATTATTATGTTTTCCACTTCCGTTGATGCCGGCAAATGGTTTTTCGTGCAACAATACTCTAAGTTTATGTCGCGCTGCTACCCGGGTCATTACATCCATAAGCAATGTATTATGATCTACAGCAAGGTTTACTTCTTCGTAGATAGGAGCACATTCAAACTGGGCAGGCGCCACTTCGTTGTGCCTTGTTCTTAAGGGAATGCCCAACCGGTAAGATTCGTTTTCATAATCCCGCATAAACGCATAGATGCGCTCCGGTATAGATCCAAAATAATGATCTTCCAGTTGCTGCCCTTTGGCCGGGCTGTGTCCGTACACGGTTCTTCCGCAAAGCAAAAGATCAGGACGGGCATTGAAAAGACCTTCATCCACCACAAAGTATTCCTGTTCCCAACCTAATGTGGCATGTACTTTTGTTATGTTTTTATCAAAATAATTACACACATCTACTGAAGCCTTATTTAGTGCATCGCAGGCTTTTAATAAGGGAGCTTTGTAGTCAAGAGATTCTCCGGTATAGGATATAAAAATGGTAGGAATGCAAAGTGTTTTGCCCATGCCACTATCCATAATAAAAGCAGGTGATGAAGGATCCCATGCTGTGTAGCCACGAGCTTCAAAGGTGGCTCTTAAGCCACCACTTGGAAAAGAAGACGCATCGGGCTCTTGCTGTATCAGTGAATCGCCTTCAAACTGCTCAATAGGAGTACCATCACCTTTTATGGTAAAAAAAGAATCATGTTTTTCTGCGGTGGTGCCGGTAAGAGGTTGAAACCAATGCGTGAAGTGACTAACTCCTTTACTTTCTGCCCAGGCTCTTATACCATTGGCAATTTGATTGGCCATATTGCGGTCAATTTTTTGACCTGCTTTGCTGGAAAAATTCATGCTTTTATAAGCTTCGTCGCTTAAAAATTGTCGGGCGACAGCTTGGGTAAAAACATTTTCTGCAAATATGGCGGTGATTTTCGTTTCTTTTTCAGAGCAAGTGGGTTGTTCTTTTAAAAGATTTTTGAGAGCATCAAAGCGAAGCGACATACATAAAATATTTCCACAAATAAAATAAAAAAAATTTTAAAATGAAATTATTTATGAACCAAAGCACTAATTCGGCCCTTTTTATCTAGGAATTATGTCAATGAACTTAAATAATTCTTACAATATTTGAAAATGAACAATAAAATTAGACATTATTTTTTATTTTAATATAAATTAATAGTTTGTTGATTTTCTGCCAATTGATACTTGAAATAATAGGTGTGATCAAAAGTGGAAATATGATACTTCGATATCTTACAATGGCGCCAAGAAAATTGACGGTATACCCGATCGTCATTAAAATAGAAAACGATAAGAAGATAGAAAACAGAATAAATGGGGTTATGTAAATATTGCTTTTACATGTTAAGACAAACAGGAATAAAAGAAGAATAAAATTAATTTCTACCGCAGCTGCTAAGGACAAAAGGTGCTTTACATCTGTAGGAAAAGGTCTGAGTAGGGACAAGCTAACAGCTTGGGGTGCATTTTTTATAAAACTACCTAAGGTTGGTGTCAGCTCTTTCGTTTTTACCTCAGAGCTTCCTTCTAATTTTAAAAATGCCTGCTGTTTGGCTACCACGGCTTCAGGAAAATTAAGTTTTGGAGTAAGATAACCGGCTGTAAAGAAAATAGCTATATAAATTAAATAACAAATTGAAAAGACCACAAGTGGCTTTACGTTTTTCAAAAACCTTTCGGCTACCAGCCATGCTATAAGTGCAGGAATTAAATTTATAATCAGGTAATTGCGCAATCCTAATATCAATACAAAACCTAGGATTATGAAAAATATCCCCCGGATGGAAAGTTTTTTATTCTTTAAGAAAAAATAGAGATTGTATATAATAAGCGATAGTCCAAGAAAGATAATACCATCCTTGTGCAATCCGCTTGTCCAATAAATAAAGGAAGGAATAAGAAAAGTGGCGATAAGAACTCCGACCTTACTTTGTGGATATTCATTTATCATGACACGGTAAATAGCCATGGGCCCAAAAAGAGAAATAAAGGAATAAAAAATTACATTGACATAGTAATTGCCGAAACTGGCCACGTTAAATAAGGCTAATATTTTAATAAACAAATTTCCATGCAGGTCGTTCCACCACGAATTTTCGCTCGATAAAAATTCTCCATATCCGGCCTTGTACGTATTGTGAAAAAGACTACTGAAAAACTCTTGTGGATGCGATAGCAATAGCTGATATTCCTTCAAACTTTCATAATGAAAAGCCCAGGTATCCACCATTTGGGCAAGCTCTCCGTAATAAATGCCAATCCAACCATAAAAAATTCCTGCCATCACTTTCACTAAAAAAAGGATAATTAATTGTGCCGGCGTCAATCCTGTTTTAGTAAAAAATGGAACCTTTGTTACCAGCCAGGCAAACAATATAAGGTACCCGGCAAAAAGCAAGTGATCCAAAAAAAATTATTTAATTGGCGGCAAAATAGAGCATTCTTCTGATTCGAATTAAACAAATAAAAGGAGGGTAAAACCGTACGATGTAGTTTTGCCTCACTCTATAAATACATCATGGAAATAACAACAAAAACAGCCGAGGAATTAAGACTAACACCAGAAGAATTTGAAGTTATCAAACAAAAGTTGGGACGTACACCCAACTTTAATGAACTGTGCGCTTTCTCTGCCATGTGGAGTGAACACTGTAGTTACAAAAACTCAATTAAGTGGTTAAAAACCTTACCGCGGGATGGTGATAAAATGCTGGTGAAGGCCGGAGAAGAAAATGCAGGATTAATGGATATAGGAGATGGATATGGAGTGGTATTTAAAATAGAATCACACAATCATCCTTCTGCTATAGAACCTTTTCAAGGAGCAGCAACGGGAGTAGGAGGTATACATCGTGATATTTTTACAATGGGAGCACGGCCCATAGCAGCACTTAATTCTTTGCGATTTGGAAACCTTGATGAAGATAAAACCCAACATCTACTGGCAGGTGTAGTTCATGGGATCGGGCATTATGGAAATTGCTTTGGAGTGCCCACAGTAGGAGGAGAAATTTATTTTGAATCTTGTTATCATACCAACCCATTGGTAAATGCTATGAGTGTAGGTATAGTGAAGGTGGGTGAAACCGTATCTGCCACTGCAGAAGGGGTAGGTAATCCAGTGGTGTATGTAGGAAGTGCTACCGGGAAAGACGGTATTGGAGGAGCTTCATTTGCGTCCGCCAACATAACTGCAGAAAGCGTGGAGGAGTTGCCTGCAGTGCAAGTAGGGGATCCGTTTCAAGAGAAAAAATTACTGGAAGCCTGCCTCGAAGTCATTGCTACCGGTGCGGTGGTGGGTATGCAAGACATGGGAGCTGCGGGCATTATTTGCTCCACTGCAGAAATGAGTGCTAAGGGTGGAGCCGGTATGCGCATAGATCTGGACAAAGTGCCGGCAAGACAGAAAGGAATGAAGCCATGGGAGCTTTTGTTGAGTGAAAGCCAGGAAAGAATGTTGTTGGTGGTAGCAAAAGGAAAAGAAGAAATAGTAAAAGCAGTTTTTGATAAATGGGATTTGCCCAGTGCGGTCATTGGGGAAGTTACGGGTGATGGCTTACTAAGTTTTTATATAGCCGGAGTATTAGAAGCACAGCTACCAGCTGAGGCATTGGTTTTGGGCGGAGGCGCTCCACAGTATGACCGTATTTTTTCTGAGCCGGATTATTTTAAAGAAATAAAAAAATTTAATTCTAAATCAATTCAAGAATCTGCTGACTTAAAAAAGGTAGCGGAAGATTTGTTACAGTTACCTACTATCGCCTCTAAAAAATGGATATATAATCAATACGATAGCATGGTAGGAACAGTCAATGCTTCTACCAATGCACCTTCTGATGCAGCCATTGTTTTGGTTAGAGAAACAGGGAAGGGTCTGGCTATAACGGTAGATTGCAACAGCCGCTATGTATTTGCAGATCCATACAAAGGCGCCATGATAGCTGTGGCGGAAGCGGCCCGAAACATTGTGTGTAGCGGTGGCAAACCAATTGGTGTGACTAATTGCCTCAATTTCGGAAACCCTTATGATCCACAAGTTTACTATCAATTTGTACATGCTGTGAAAGGAATGGGAGAGGCGTGTAGAAAATTTGACACTCCGGTAACTGGTGGAAATGTAAGTTTTTACAACCAAAATCCAGATGGACCAGTATACCCTACACCTACCATTGGTATGGTAGGTGTAGTAGAAGATCTTGCTTTACAAATGACGCTTAATTTTAAAGAGGAAGGAGACCTTATTTATGTAATTGGAAAAATAACAGAGGACATTAATTGCAGCGAGTATTTACACAAAATAAAAGGAATCTCATATAGTCCTGCTCCTTATTTTGACCTCGAAGAAGAATATGATTTACAACAAAAGGTAGCCGCACTTATACAAAATAAAGTTATTACCTCGGCGCACGATATTAGTGAGGGTGGGCTTTTTATAACCTTGTGCGAGGCTTGTTTTATTAACTCTCTAGGATTTACTATTCAAACTGATTCTCAAATACGGAAAGATGCATTTCTTTTTGGAGAAGGACAAGGCAGGGTAGTGGTCAGCATTAAAAAAGAAGCGCAAGAACAATTTGAAAATGAGTTGGTTCTGATTCCATTTCAAAAAATTGGAACTGTGGCGCATAAAGAATTTATTATTGATGAAGAAGGTTGGGGAGAAGTGTCGGTATGGCAAAATTTATACGAAGGTGCTATTGAAAAATGGCTGAAAGGCCACGAATCAGAAGAAGCCCTGACTTCTTTGTGATGATGAAATACGGGTTATGTTTTAATACATTTTATGACAGAAAGAATTGCTATTATAGGTGGAGGAAATTTAGGAACTGCTGTTGCCGAAGGGTTAATCAAAAGCAAATATGCAGAACCGGAGCAAATAACCATTACGAAAAGAAATACGGCTACGCTATCTTCTTTACAAGACCTGGGAGTATGCATTACTACGAATAATAAAGAGGCAGTACGAAATGCATCCATTATTATTTTGGCGGTAAAACCTTTTCAGGTAAATGAGGTAATAATGGAGATAGTGGGTGAACTCTCTCCACGCCACCTATTAATATCAGTAGTTACCGGAGTTTTTATAAAAGACCTTGAAGAAATGATTGGATTTAGCCTACCTCTTTTCCGGGCTATGCCGAATACTGCTATTGCTATACAACAAAGCATGACGTGTGTAAGTAACACAAATGCTACGAAAGAGCAGGAGGCAACGATCAAAAAACTGTTTGGCGCATTGGGTAAAGTAGTGACGATAGATGAAAAACTAATGGATGCGGCCACCGTATTGGGTGCATGCGGCACTGCCTATGCAATGAGGTACATCCGGGCCAACATACAAGGAGGAATTGAAATAGGTTTTGATGCCGCCACAGCCACATTAATTGCTGCTCAAACGGTAAAAGGAGCAGCAGATCTTTTATTGCAAAAGGGAAGTCACCCGGAGCAGGAGATTGATAAAGTAACTACTCCAAAAGGCTGTACCATTGCAGGTTTGAATGAGATGGAGCACCAGGGTTTTAGCTCTTCCCTAATTAAAGGAATAGCAGCCAGTTACAATAAAATTGTAAAAAACTAAATACCATTATTCTCCTTTTAATTGTTTTTGAAAAAATGTTTTATAGAATATTCTCTTACTAATTTTGAAATAATATACACGGTGGAGGCATAGATAAATCGGATTAAGTTAATCCTTCCCATACAAAAATTAACCTCTTGATTCTTTTACACAAGTAGCCATTTTCATTTCAATTTTATTTTTTTTAGCTATGTTAAAAACTGTTTTTGACCGCAAAATTTGGTGTAGGTTTGCTTGACCTTTCTGGGAATATTGATCTTTTCCGCAGGTCAATTATTACGGCAAAACAGGCCGTATGAAAAATTAAAGAACACAATGATGCAGCGCTAAAACGCAGTGTCCATTTTTCTCAAATAATAAAAAACTGAATAACAACCACAAAATGGCTAAATACATTTTTGTAACCGGTGGCGTTACTTCTTCATTGGGTAAAGGAATTATTGCTGCCTCATTGGCCAAGCTATTGCAGGCAAGAGGTTTGCGTGTAACCATCCAAAAATTTGATCCTTACATCAATGTAGATCCTGGTACTTTGAATCCTTATGAGCATGGGGAATGCTATGTAACGGAAGACGGTGCAGAAACGGATTTAGACCTTGGCCATTATGAACGGTTTTTAAATATTTATACCTCCCAGGCAAATAATGTAACCACCGGCCGCATTTACCAAACAGTAATTGATCAGGAGCGGGAAGGAGCTTATTTAGGCAAAACCGTGCAGGTAGTTCCTCATATTACTGATGAAATAAAAAGAAGAATGTTGCTGTTGGGGCAGAGTGGCAAATACGATATTGTACTATCTGAAATTGGTGGTACCGTAGGTGATATCGAATCACTGCCTTACATAGAAGCTATCAGGCAACTACAATGGGAATTGCCGGATGAAGATTTGCTGGTAGTGCATCTTACCCTAATTCCTTACTTAAAAGCCGCTAAAGAATTAAAGACAAAACCAACGCAGCACTCAGTAAAAATGCTAAGCGAAAGCGGAGTATTTCCAGATGTGATTGTATGCAGAACTGAGGAACCTTTGAATGATGACTTAAAAAGAAAAATTGCTCTTTTTTGCAATGTAAAACAGGAAGCAGTTATAGAAGCTCCAGATGCCGCCACCATTTACGAAGTGCCAATTTTAATGATGCACGAACACCTGGATCTTATTGTATTAAAGAAGCTAAACATTTCTGATTTCAGTGAACCGGATTTAGATAAATGGAAAGATTTTTTGAATAAATTAAAATATCCAAAATCAAAACTCACTATTGGATTGATAGGCAAATATGTAGAGTTGCAAGATGCTTATAAATCCATTTTAGAATCTTTTATTCATGCCGGTGCAGTCAATGAGTGCAAAGTGCAGGTTATTTCTATTCATTCTGAATATATAACAGATGAAAATGTACGTGAGAAATTAGGTAATCTTGATGGATTACTTGTAGCTCCCGGATTTGGCAACCGAGGTATTGAAGGAAAAATAACTGCTGTCAAATATGCTCGGGAAAGCGGTCTTCCTTTTTTTGGAATATGCCTTGGAATGCAAATGGCAGTCATTGAATTTGGAAGAAATATTTTAGGAATCAAAGATGCTCATTCCACCGAAATGGATCCGGAAACAGAAGGTGCAGTCATTAATATGATGGAAGAGCAGAAAGCAATCACCATAAAAGGGGGAACTATGAGACTCGGAGCTTATCCTTGCCTCATAAAAGAAAATACTCTGGCTTCCAAAATATATGGTGTAGAAATGATAACAGAACGGCATAGGCACCGGTACGAATTCAACAACCAATATTTGGAACAATACGAACAGGGAGGAATGATTGCAAGTGGTACCAATCCTGAAACAGGCCTTGTTGAAATAATGGAACTTACCAACCATCCTTATTTTATAGGATGCCAATACCATCCGGAACTTAAAAGCACGGTAGAAAATCCACATCCTTTATTCATACATTTTGTGGCTGCCGCTAAAAAATTTAATGAACAAAAATTAGGGACAAAAAACACACTGTTACAAGGAGAAATGATTTAGGTATTTGGTGGGATGTAGGTAGCCAAAACGTTAAAGATTTTTGCAAAAGCAGAAGGTTTATACGGGATAGGATGTTTACTCCCAAAATGCCAAACTCCTGATTATCTTTGCCGTCTTAAAAAAACGGATAGAATGAACTTTGACCGCAATACAGTGATTGGTTTTATTGCACTCGCTATTTTATTTATAGGATATTTCTTTTATAATGCCAGGGAACAGCAAGCTTATCAAGTTCAAAAAGCAAAGCAGGATTCTATAGCAAATGTAAGCAAGCCAAAGCCTGATGTAGCTACGCAACAAATAGATTCAGTTCGTGCGGACTCATTCCAAAAAGCTACATCTGCGGGTACTTTATCACAATTTATTAATGGTCCGGAGCAATTAGTTTATGTTGAAAATAGTGTTTTCAAAATTGCATTTACCAATAAAGGTGGTCAGCCAAAATGGGTTGAATTAAAAAATTTTAGAGGTCCTGACAGTGCCAATGTGCGCTTAGCCGCATCTGACTTTGATAAGCTCGCTTATACCATTAATACAGCTGCTAATCAAACGGCGGATATTACTAATTTTTATTTTACGGGTGGTCAGGTTGTAAGCAACCCTGATAAAACGCAAACCATCACCTTCCAACTTCCGGCGCAAAATTCATCAATCGTACACCAATTTGTAATTCGTCCAGATAAATATATGGTTGATTTTAACCTGCAGATTAATGGGGTGAATCAACTTTTATCTAACAACACGCTTAATTTTATTTGGCAGAACAAGGCCGTTCAATTGCAGAAAGATCTGGAATATGAAAAGCAGCAATCGCAAATAGCTTATCGGGAAGGCACTGATTATGACCACAGTTCTGCCATGAGCGATAATAATGAAACTTTCAAAGGCCCTTTAAATTGGGTGGCCGTAAAGCAACAATTTTTTAATACAACTTTCATTAATAAAAATAATTTTTCGTCTGGTGATATTGAATGGAAAAGTCCTAAAGTGGGTAACACAGTAGTGCAAACGGTAGCTCACTTAAAAATGCAATTGCCAGCTGGAGAAAATGCTACAGTGCCTTTAGCTTTTTTTTATGGTCCTACAGATTATAAAATATTGAAACAATATAGCAATGACATGGAGAGCATGGTGAATTTGGGAAGTGGAGTATTTGCTTTTGTGAAATACATAAACCGTTGGATCATATTACCTGTTTTCGATTTCTTTCACAAATTCATTTCCAATTACGGAATTGTAATTCTTTTATTAACGTTGTTCATTCGGCTTTGTATATCCCCATTGACATATAGCAGTTATTTAAGTGGTGCAAAAATGAAGGTGCTGCGTCCTGAGATTGATAAACTAAAAGCAAAATACGGTTCAGATCAGCAGGCAATCAGTATGGACCAAATGAAACTTTTCCGTGAGGCGGGTGTTAATCCTTTGGGAGGTTGTATCCCTGCCTTGTTTC
>JBDSBL010000017.1:0-8500 GCA_039921625.1 Chitinophagaceae bacterium | reverse complement strand
AAAACCTTTACATTGCGTTTGCTAAATTCTTCTTTTAATAAAGCCGTTTTTCCCAGCTCTGTAGTACAAACCGGTGTGTAATCTGCCGGGTGCGAAAAAAGCACTCCCCAACTATTTCCTAAGTATTCATAAAGATCAATTTCGCCCTCTGTTGTTTGCGCCCGGAAATTGGGAGCTGCGTCTCCAAGATGTAAACTCATAGTATTAATTGTATTAAAATGTTGACAAAATTAAAAAGTAAACGGATTAGAAGAGGATGTATTTAATACTCACAATACGATGGCCAAAACCCTATTCTTCTCCTTCCTTTTGCAAAACAATAGTGTAATCAATCTTTGAATTTTTTTGCAACATGGCTGCTACACCGCAGTATTTTGTTAGCGAAAGGTCAATGGCCTTTTTTATTTTATCATGGTTTTCTTCTTCTGTTTTCACATAAAAAGTAAGGTGGATATCTTTAAACACCTTTGGATGTTCTTCCGTTTGTTCTGCCTCTGCTTCTATTTTTAAACTCGCAAAAGGAACCCTCATTTTTTCCAATACATCCACCACGTCTATCCCGGAACATCCAGCCAAACCTGTAAGCAGTAAGGCTTTGGGACCAAAACCTCCATTTGAGTCAATTTCAATTTTTGATTCCTTTTGATAAGAATCAAAGGCATGGCCGCTTTTCCAAAATGTCGTTGTTTTCATTATCGTGTATTATTAAATGTTGCTAATTAACTATTTTTTATCTGTTATTGACCTTCATCCTCCAATCCATGTTTCTTATTGCTTAAAACATTGGCAGCCGTCCAGATAATTCTTTTTTTAAATGGTTGTTGTCGTACGGGGCAATCCTCTTTGGTACAAATAGGACATTGAAAATATAAGCACCCATCAGAATGAACAAACAGTTCCAACGATTCGCCAAAGTCCTTTCGAATAAGGCTTGCAAGCCTGTCTATTTCTTCATGAGCCTGATGTACATTCAGGTACCACGGCACGGTTAAATGACAATCTACATGCAATACATTCCCATATTTTATTACCCGGAGATTGTGCAAATCCACCCAGTTCGGCAATTTGTTTTTATTCAACAGGTCCACCATCTTATCAAGCAAAATCATGTCTGCTTCATCCATGATGCCTGCCAGCGAAGTCCGAATGATTTTATACCCGGTAAAAATGATATATGCACCAAAGCCAATCGCTACTGCGCTGTCTATCCAGATTTTATTTGTAACAGCAATTAAAATTAATCCTACAATAATGGCAAAGGTAGAGTAGGCATCTGTTTGCAAATGTTTCCCACTTGCTATTAGCGCTAATGAATTATTTTTTTTGCCTTGATGAAAGGAAATGTAACCTAGCAACCAATTGACAATAGCCGTAGTTGCAATAAGGTAAATACCTGTATTAATCTGACTTACAACCTGGGGTAAAAACAAATTTCTAACCGCACTGTATATGATGACGGCACCGGCAGAAAGAACAAGAGTACCTTCTACTGCAGCGGAAATAAATTCCGCTTTGCCATGCCCATACGGATGATTTGCATCCCGCGGTTTAGCAGCAATGTATAAGCTATACAACCCAATAAAACCTGCCACCACATTCACGATGCTTTCCAATGCATCTGTAAGTACGGATACTGAGTTCGTGAGATAATAAGCAATAAACTTTATGACAAGCAGTAGCGTAGAAGCTATCGCTATCCAAAGCTGAAGGCGTACATTATTGTGAATATTTGATTTGATAGTACTGCTCAAGTTGCAAACTTATGTGCCTTTACAATTGGGATTCAAAACGTTCTTGCACATAGTTCCAGTTCACAACTTTCCACCAGGCAGCAATGTAATCAGGGCGCTTGTTTTGGTACCTGAGGTAATAGGCATGCTCCCATACATCCAATCCTAAAAGTGGAAACCCTTTTACCTCTGCGCGGTCCATTATTGGGTTGTCCTGGTTTGGTGTAGATCCAATGCGTAGTTTCTTATCACCATCCAAAAACAACCATGCCCAACCACTACCAAATCTATTTTTTCCGGCATCCGAAAAGGTTGTTTTGAAACTATCAAATGAATTAAAACTTTCATCGATAGCGGTTGCTAATTTTCCACCCGGCTTTCCTCCACCATTAGGGCTCATGCTTTTCCAAAACATTTCATGATTGTAATGGCCACCGGCATTGTTGCGCATTTTAGTAGAGTATTTTGAAATTTTTCGCAATACATCTTCCAAAGGTTTGCTCATGTCCACTCCTTCGTTTTTGGCAGCATCCTGCAGGTTGGTGGCATACCCTGCAGCATGTTTGTTGTAATGTATATCCATGGTAGCAGCATCTATTGCTTCAGACAATGCATTATAACTATAAGGCAAAGGATCTTGTTTAAAACCTGTTTTAAATTTTTCAGAATGAACCTTCCCAAGCATACTGCAGGAAGATAAATAGGAAGAGCCAGCCAATGTAAAATAAACACCTAAACCTGCTTTGCCCGAAAGCGCTAAAAAGTTCCTTCTTGAAGTGAATGGTTTCATAGAAAAATTTATTGAAATTACAAACCTTTGCTCAATGGCTTTTTTCCCTTTATAAACGAACGCAGCAACCTGGTATACCGGAGATAAAATTCCTTATTGAATAATTGCGAATCACGCATGGCTTTGTAAGTAAGAAATAAACCAACCGGTACCAATATGGCCGTAGACAACCACATACCTGTGAATGGATGAATAGAACCTTCTTTTGCAAATTTTTCACCCATGGTACCTAAAAAATAAAACACCATAAAAAAGACAATAGATATAACCAAAGGGCTGCCCAGCCCGCCTTTGCGGATGATGGAACCTAAAGGAGCACCAATAATAAACAATACGAGACAAGCCAGGGATAAGGAAATTTTCCGATGCCATTCTATTTGGTGAAGACGCAGGTCTTTCTGCCGGTCTTTTAATTGTTGTAGTGTTATTTCATTGCTTATCCGCAGGTTCGCTATTTGGTTAGTTACATCTTGATGCACCAAACTTTTTAAGGAATCAGGTACAGTAAAAGACTTGCTTTTTACGCTGCCTTTTTTCCAGTTGCTATCAAGGTATTTGGCAAAGGGAAGTGGTGACAGCACTTCTGCTTTTACCCGGTTATTGAATTCTTTCTGACCTTTTTCTATTGAGTCAATAGCTTTGCTTAATTGGCGCATGCTCAGCATTCGCTGATTGGTTTTGTTTACGCTGTCTGCTGTTCTTTTTACACCCAAAGAACTCAGATCAAACTGCTTTTTATATTCTTGAAATCCAAGCCGAATATATTCTGTATTCGGTTCTCCCCGCTCCCCACGCTCCTGATACCGCCAGCCATTGCGTAGTTTTAATTGAAGAAACCGCTTGTTTTCTGTAATACTCATCACCGCACTTTCTGCTATCAAAAAATTATCCTGCAAGGAGGATCCTTTTTCATAAATAATGACATCTCTGACCACTGTATCATTGGCTTCTTTCTTTCCTATTTTAATTGCAAAGTCTTCTGTAGCACTATAAAAAGTGCCTTCCTTAATATTGAAGGCAGGCTTGGCATAATAAATATCGCTGAGCATGGTCCGCGATTTTAAATTAGCAATAGGCATTATGAAATTGGCAAACAGAAAAGCAACGCCACATATTAATAATGTAACGAAAAAAAGTGGCTGCATAAAACGTAACAAAGAGATACCGGCAGATTTTATAGCAACTAATTCATAGCTTTCGCCGAGGTTGCCAAAGGTCATTAAAGAAGAGAGCAAAACGGCCAGGGGCAAAGCAAGTGGTACAAGAGTAGCGCTTTGATACCAGATAAATTCAAAAATTATATCTGTGCCCAAACCTTTACCTACAAAGTCATCAATATACAGCCAAAAAAATTGCATGACCAGCACGAGGAGCGTTATAAAAAAGGTGGCTACGAAGGGACCAACAAATGCTTTTATAATAAGTATGTCCAGTTTTTTTACCACCAGGTGCCAATTCTATATTGAATAATTTTATAAATGATCGAAACAAAAATACAGTTTTCAGACCCGGAGCTCCGCTTAATGTGCGATGCGGAAATTATTTTAACGAAGAATAAAATATTGGAAAA
This sequence comes from Chitinophagaceae bacterium, assembly GCA_039921625.1. GTDB lineage: Bacteria > Bacteroidota > Bacteroidia > Chitinophagales > Chitinophagaceae > Flavisolibacter. The sequence continues at coordinate 4,410 of JBDSBL010000017.1, read as the reverse complement.
AGTAAAATGCATTTTAGAAGAAGTGCAGGTTCGGATGATGGAAGCAGTAGCTGGCAATGAAGAATGGAAGAACCATCTTATTTTTCAAAAACCACCCAAAATTTCGAAAGGAGAAAATTACTTAGGACTTCCTTATCTTATTTTGGATTACCCACGCAATTTTGGTCAGAACGAAACCTTTGCTATCAGAACCATGTTTTGGTGGGGACGTTTTTTCAGCAGCACGCTTCACGTATCTGGTCACTACTATTTGCCTGTAAAAGAAACAGTAAGCAATCTCCATTCTTCTTTAGCTGCCAATTTTTATTATCTAAATAATGGAGACGACCCATGGCAACATCATTTTGAAGAAGATAATTATACGGCCGTGAATAGGATGAATAAAGAAGAATTTATGATGCGGCTACATACCAGGCCGCATATAAAAATTGCTGCAAAGTGGCCCGTAAACGAAGTGCACCTTGCAGCAAATGAATTATTTAAAAGCTGGGAATTTTTGTTGGCAAACACAGGCTTTATCCACCCAAGCGGTGAAAAAGATCTTTTACCTGATGGTCCCAAAGTCGGCTCTGGTCTTTAATTTCCTTTTTTTCTGCAAAATCTTTTATAACCAATATAGTTTGGTTGGTTACTTCCGATTTTTCAATCCGAAATTCAAAATATTCTTCTTTAGGAGCATGCGACCAATGAAAACGAATGTATTCATCATCCTGGCTTTCCAGCACATTAGCGGTTTCTTCTGAACCACTCCAGGAAAAACTAAATATGCCATCCTGATCATCTACCTTATCAGCAAACCACTCCTGCAATCCGGAAGATGTAGAAAGATATTCATATAAAATATTTGGAGAACAGCGTACAGGATATTCTAAGGTATAAAGTTGTTTTTTGCTCATTATTTGTTATTAAAACATAGTCGCAGGCCTGCAATAATAGAAAAACTATTAATACATCAAAATAATTTTAATTAAATTTTATCGATAGTTATTGGCAAAAGAACTTTTTTATTTGCCGATTCAGCAAAATATTTTTTGTTCATATATTTTGTTTCTATAATTTGGTTCAACAATTCAGTGAAGGCACTGAAAAGAGAAACCGAAACTGTGATGGATATTTTGGCTTAAAAAACCAAAACCAACCAAGCAAAGTAAAAACCAATATAACCATCAAAAACTACATCCTATGAGCATGCGCCAGCTAAAGATCACGAAATCTATTACCAATCGTGAGTCTCAGAGTCTTGAAAAGTACCTGCAAGAGATCGGCAAAGTAGATCTCATTTCCCCGGAAGAAGAAGTACGATTAGCCACTTTAATTAAACAAGGAGATCAGGGAGCATTGGACCGGCTTACAAAAGCTAACCTTCGTTTTGTAGTATCTGTTGCCAAACAGTACCAAAATCAAGGCCTTTCTTTACCAGATCTTATTAACGAAGGAAATGTAGGGTTGATAAAAGCCGCACAACGGTTTGATGAAACCCGAGGTTTTAAATTTATTTCCTACGCAGTATGGTGGATCCGTCAAAGCATCTTACAATCACTAGCAGAGCAAGCCCGCATTGTACGTCTGCCGCTCAACAAGGTTGGCCTAACCAATCGCATTCAAAAAGCCTTTAGCTTACTAGAGCAAGAGTTTGAACGAGAACCAACTGCTGAAGAACTTGCAGAACTTTTGGATATGGACCTTGACGAAGTAAATGCAAACATGGGCATCAACGCCCGCCACGTGAGTGTAGATACTCCGCTTTCTGAAGGTGAGGACGGAACATTACTTGATGTATTGGTAAATAACAATGCAGAAAGTACCGACAACGAACTGGCTCATACACAATCTTTGAAAGTAGAAATCGACCGCTCATTAAAAACGCTAACCGACCGTCAAAAAGAAGTAATCTGCTTTTTCTTCGGCATCGGAGTAGATCATCCGCTAAGCCTGGAAGACATTGGCGAACGTTTTAACCTGACAAGAGAAAGAGTACGGCAGATCAAAGACAAAGCCATTACCAAATTGCGTACATCTCAAAAAGATAATCTTCTAAGAAGCTATCTCGGAGCATAAGTCATATTCATCCTATCTTATATCTTTGCGCAACTTTTTTTAAGTGAACTTCGGTTCACTTTTTTTATCTCCGCTATTTATATGTTGAGAGAAAAGGAATTTTTTTTTTGAACTAATATTTGTTTAGAGAAATAAAAGCGACCGGTTAAGAATTTTTTTATCAGATAAATAATTATTTAAAATACTTGGATTAGAAGTTGGTTTATTACTGAATTTTAGTTGCGGAAAACATAAAATTTAAAAAGCTTGTCCGCATAAAAAATTCTGCGTATACCCATTCGATATCCCTAAATCTGCAATCATGTTTGAATCATTACAGGAACGGTTAGAAGGCGCTTTTAAAAACTTAAAAGGCGAGGCAAAAATCACGGAACTAAATATTGCCGCCACATTAAAAGAAATCAGGCGAGCCTTGGTGGACGCGGACGTGAATTACAAAATTGCAAAAGACTTTACTGATTCTGTAAAGGATAAGGCAATGGGCGAAAAAGTGATCAATGCCATTAGTCCCGGGCAGTTGATGACTAAGATTGTAAAAGACGAACTGGCCGATTTGATGGGAGGAGAAGCAGTGGAGTTAAACGCCAAAGGAAACCCCGCAGTCATCTTGATTGCTGGTTTGCAAGGTAGTGGTAAAACAACTTTCAGCGGCAAGCTGGCCAATTACCTTAAAAAACGTAAAGGGCTAAATCCGTTGCTGGTAGCTGCGGACGTTTATCGCCCTGCGGCCATGGAGCAGCTGCGGGTTCTGGGTGAGCAAATTGGCGTAGAGGTGTACATTGAACTGGAAAATAAAAACCCGGTTGAGATTGCACAAAATGCTATTCGGGAAAGTCGTGCGAAAAATAAAAATGTAATTATCATAGATACGGCCGGCCGGTTGGCAATTGATGAAGCCATGATGGCCGAGGTGGCCAATATTAAAGGGGCAGTAAACCCACAGGAAATTCTTTTCGTGGTTGATAGTATGACCGGGCAGGATGCGGTGAATACGGCCAAGGCATTTAACGACCGGCTTAATTTTACCGGCGTGGTGCTCACTAAATTGGATGGCGATACACGCGGAGGTGCTGCACTTTCTATAAAATACACCGTTGAAAAACCTATAAAGTTTATCAGCAGTGGAGAAAAGTTGGATACGTTGGATGTGTTTTATCCAGACAGGATGGCGCAGCGTATTTTGGGTATGGGTGATATTACCTCGCTGGTAGAAAAAGCCCAGGAACAATTTGACGAAGAGCAGGCCAAGAGGTTAGAGAAAAAAATGCGTAAAAATCAGTTTGATTTTGCCGACTTTAAGCAGCAACTGGAGCAGATAAAAAAGATGGGCAACCTGAAAGACCTGATGGCCATGATACCCGGTGTAGGCAAGCAAATAAAAGATATTGACATCAGTGATGATGCGTTTAAAGGCATTGAAGCCATGATCAACTCCATGACACCTTTTGAAAGAGGCAACCCGGATGAAATAGATGGGAAGCGCCGCAATAGAATTGCTAAAGGCAGCGGAAAAGATATAAGCGAGGTGAATGCCTTTATGAAACAATTTGAACAAATGCGGGAAATGATGAAGATGATGAACAAAATGCCAATGGGACGAATGATGCCGGGGATGATGGGGAAAAAGTAAATTCGCAATTAGATTTTAAAAGCCTTTGGATGTAAATGCAAGGGCTTTTTTATTTATTATAATTCGGCACTGTGTTTAGCAGGAACAGTTTCGGAACTAAAAACATTTCTTCTTTTAATTTATTTCTAATAGAAGAATCACAGTACTTAGTTACAACTCACTTTCATTACAATCCATCCTTTGCCTAATTTAGATACTCATTCTCTTCACCAAACCACTACTTATGAGAAGTCATTTAAAGAAGCTTCTTTTGAACTTCTGCATTCTTTTTTCAATACAATCAACATACAGCCAAACCATTTATTACCCCGATTCTATTTGGCAAACCAAAAAACCGGCGGATGTAAAATTGAATGCAGCTCTTTTGGACAGTGCCGTACAATTTGCATTAGCCAACGACAGCAAAACGAATTATAACCTAAGCATTGCCAACATGCAGGCCTATAACAACGAGCCAAATTATAAAATAGCGGGTCCCATGAAAGACCGCGGCAAACCGGCCGGACTAATCATCCGGAACGGTTATATTGTTGCGCAATGGGGAGATTTAAACCGGGTGGACATGACCTTTAGCACCACAAAAAGCTATCTGTCCACCGTAGCAGGTTTGGCGGTAGATAATCATCTGATAAAAAATGTGGATGAACCGGTTATTAATTATGTAACCGATGAAACCTTTGCAGGGACACACAATTCTAAAATTACCTGGAGGCATTTATTAA
>JBDSBL010000016.1:0-10718 GCA_039921625.1 Chitinophagaceae bacterium | reverse complement strand
GACCTGTGCCTTCGATTCTTCCTGTATACATAGGACTTCTATCGAAACCTGTTTTTAATTGATCATGTACTTTTTGATTGGTATAAGTAATCCAGCAACTTTTTTGAATGACTGGCTTTTTAGTTTTTAAGAAAGAAAATCCAGTGATTTTTTCATCACCTTTTTGCTCTTCCATCTTAGCATAATTTAGGGAACGACCATCAACCCGTGGCGGTGTGCCTGTTTTAAGGCGGTCACTTTCAAATCCTAAAGACACTAATTGCTCCGTTATCCCTTCTGAAGACTTTTCTGCTACTCTCCCACCACCGAACCTTTTTTCTCCAATATGAATAACGCCATTCAAAAAAGTGCCATTTGTTAGCACCACTGCCTTTGCTTTAATATTATGTCCTAAACCCGTAATAACCCCACATGCCTTCCCGTTTTTTACTATTAAACCTTTTACCATATCCTGATACATGTCTACATTGGGGGTTTGCTCAAGCATCTCACGCCAGGTTTGAGCAAATAACATTCTATCATTTTGGGTTCGAGGACTCCACATGGCCGGACCCTTTGATTTATTCAGCATTCTAAACTGAATCATGGAAGCATCGGACACTATTCCAGAATATCCACCTAAAGCATCTATTTCTCTTACAATTTGTCCCTTTGCTATGCCTCCCATAGCTGGATTACAGCTCATTTGGGCAATTGTTTGAAGGTTCATTGTGATTAATAATACGGAAGATCCAAGATTAGCAGCTGCTGCTGCCGCTTCACATCCAGCATGACCTGCACCTACCACTATAACATCGTATTCAGGGAACATTGGGCAAATTTAACCTTCTGTTCCACGGGAAACATGTTAAAAGGTTTCACGTGGAACAAAATAGTTTTGTACATAATCATTTTCTTTCTGTGTCATTATTTTTTGTTCGGAAGGAGTCTTATCCCCATATCCACAAAGGTGGAGGGCTCCATGGAAAATGACCCGATGTAATTCGTGGGAAAAAGAATTGTGGTATGTAAGGGCATTTTCTTTTACTCTATCAATGCTGATATATACATCTGCTAAAAGAGGAAATCCATTTTGATTTAATTGAAAAGTGATTATATCAGTAAGGGTGTCGTGATTAAGGTATTGTTTATTATAATTTAAAAGATAATCATCCGTGCAAAATATATATGTGAGGCAATCTAAAGTGTGGCCTTCTTGTTGGATAAGGCCACGAATAAACTCCTTTAAAACATTTCTATTTTTAAAATTAGATACAGGCGTTAAATAGCTAAAATCTATGATTTGGTTATCCCCCGTCATATTTACAAAAATCGTAAATGCTTTGAATTCTTATGGAATAGCTTTGCATCAATAAATGAAACTCACAGAACTTAAGCAAGGTTGCAAAGCAAAGATTGAAGGATTTAAATCTCAGGACCTGGAACTTAAACTAATGGAAATGGGGTGCATACCAGGTGAAGAAATTACCGTGGAACAAATAGCTCCAATGGGTGGCCCAATGAACATTAAGGTGGCAGGTTATCTATTAAGCCTGCGTCTGGATGAGGCAGAACAAATACTTATAGTGACATAACCAACTGATAGTCAACAAATTACAATGAAAATTGGCTTATATTTCGGTTCTTTTAATCCTATTCATATTGGCCATCTTATAATAGCAAATCACGTATTGAACAACACCGAGCTGGATAAAATATGGTTTGTAATTTCTCCACAAAATCCATTTAAAATACAAGCATCATTACTTAATGAATATGACCGATTGTACTTAGTGCAAAAGGCATTGGAGGATAATGACAAATTGAAAGCTTCTGAAATAGAATTTTCGTTACCCAAACCATCTTATACAAGCAATACACTAGCCTACCTCGGTGAAAAATATCCTTCCCATCAATTTCAAATTATTATGGGAAGCGATGGTTTTCAAAACATTGAAAGTTGGCATAATGCGGAAGTCATTATTAAAAATTATCCCATCATTATTTATAAAAGACCGCAGTTTGAAATTAATTATGATAGCAAAGCTGCTATACAGGTAATGGATGCTCCGCTACTAGAAATTTCAGCTACCCACATTCGGCAATTGATCAACAGTGGAAAATCTATTAAATACCTTGTACCTGATTTGGTGGAGAAAGAAATTTTAGAAAACAGGTACTACAGAACTAAAGAAAATAACCTAAAATAAGACAAGCGATTACAAGAACAGGAGAAGGAGTTTTCGTAAACTGAAGCAATATAAAAGTAGAAATTATAATGCTGATATTTATGATGCTAAGCCATTGTACGGCCAATAAGGAAATGTCTTTTGTAATAAAAAGCGTTGCAGCAATCATGATTCCAACTACGGAAGCATTAATGCCTTCTAAGGATCGATAAACAACCGCATACTTTTTCAAATTACTCCATATAGGAAAAAAGAAAAGCACCAAAAGCGCACTGGGAAGAAATATAGCAATAGTGCCAATAGCACATCCTAACAATTGCATAGCAGGACCTTTATTTCTCAAGGCCATACCTCCAGTAAAAGAAGCTACTGAAAATACAGGTCCGGGCATTGCTCTTACAATGCCCATGCCGGTGATCATATCTTGTTTGCCAATACGGATAGAAAGTGAATCACTTGCTTTTACGGTGTTAGGTCGCACAGTAAATTGTTCATACATCATGGGCATCAACACTTGTCCGCCCCCAAATACAAGGCTTCCCATACGGTAAAGATTTTCAAACAAATTTATCGGCTGCCGGTACGGCCAATTATTAACGCGTGCCCGCTCACTAAAAAAAGCAGCAATAATAAAGAGCAACCCAAAAAGCCAAAAGTTCCACCACTTTATTTTTTTTGGTTTTGTTTCCGTTTGTGGAATACGCTTGTGACTAATGTTAGTAGCAATACCTCCGGCCACAATCAAGGCAGGAAAAATCCATGGAGTTTTAAAAAATAGATAGGTACCAATAGCGCATAAGATCATGATAACATGCGTAATAAAATTGCGGATAGAAATGCCGTAAGCTATGTAGGTGGCATATACCAAAAACCCTACCGCCAAAGCAGGAATAAATTTAAAAATATCTGTATGCAACGAACGCTTATCGATATAATGCAACAAGAAGGAAAAGCCTCCCATAAGTATAGAAGCAGGCATGATCCAGATCAATAAAGTAGCAATAGCTAAAGGCACTCCGCCTCTTTTGAAACCTATAAGCGTCAATGTTTGCGTAGAAGAAGCACCGGGAAGTAATTGACAAAACGCATTGTACTCCAAGAGTTCTTCCTCGGTTACATAGGGTGTTTGGTGTACAAAAGTTTTCATCATCATTGCCAGGTGGGCTTGCGGGCCACCAAAGGCAGTAAGGCTGTGCAAAAAAACAAACTTTAAAAAGCGCAAATGGCGATGCATCATATCGAGATAAAATTAAAAAAATAGAAGTACCGATAATTTATTCTTTTATTCACATGACTTACCTTAAGCCATCTAAATAAACAAAAAATGCGAAAGGCCTTTTTGATAATTGCTGTTTCTTTTTTGGTGACCAATCTAAGTGCACAAAAAAATGAGGATAAAAAAATTGAGGAAGCTGTAGTTAAAATAGAATCAACCACCATAGCCTGGCGAAGAAAGATCCATCAAAATCCAGAGCTTAGTAACCGTGAGTATAAAACTGCAAAATTTATAGCGGAACAATTAAGATCTTTTGGCATTGACGTGCAGGAAGGCGTGGCTAAAACAGGAGTGATTGGTTTATTAAAAGGCGGCAAACCCGGGCCGGTCGTAGGTTTGCGTGCCGATATTGATGCGCTGCCTGTAACGGAGAGAGGCAACCTTCCTTTTGCATCTAACGTAAAAGCAACCTTCAATGGACAAGAGGTGGGCGTGATGCATGCCTGCGGCCACGACACGCACATTGCTATGTTGTTAAGTGCTGCAAAGATTTTATCAGAAATGAAAAGCGAATTGGCGGGAACAGTAAAATTTATTTTTCAACCTGCAGAAGAAGGGCCACCATCAGGAGAGGAAGGAGGTGCGCCATTAATGATAAAAGAAGGAGCCTTGGATAATCCTAAGGTGGATGTTTTATTTGGAATGCACATAAATGCCCAAACACCTGTAGGCCAAATTAAATATCGGGAAAAAGGAATGATGGCTGCATCAGATTGGTTTGAAATAAAAATAAAAGGCAAACAGTCGCATGGCGCACAACCCTGGCTGGGCATAGATCCTGTGGCCATTGGTGCGCAAATTATTGAAGGATTGCAAATGATAGTAAGCCGCCAAACAGACCTTACAAAAAATGCAGTAGTTATTTCTACTACTATTTTTAAAGGAGGTGTTCGGGAAAATATAATTCCGGAAGAATCGACCCTTGCCGGTACCATCCGAACTCTGGATAAAGAAATGCAAAAGGAAGTGTGGCAACGTATTGAGCGAACAGCCAAAAATATTGCAGCTGCCTCTGGTGCCATTGCTTCGGTAAGTATCCTTTCCAAAACATTGGTTACCTATAATGATCCGGCACTGACACAACAAATGATTCCATCACTGGAAAAGGCAGCTAATGGAAAAGCATCTGTGATGGATGCGGTAATGGGTGCTGAAGATTTTTCATTCTTTTCTGATAAGGTACCGTCCTTATATTTTTATGTTGGAGGCATGCCGGCGGGTGTAGATCCTGCCACCACAGCCGCACACCATACTCCTGATTTCTTTGTAGATGAAAGCGGAATGAAAACAGGCGTTAAAGCGTATTGCTATCTGGTGCTTGATTACATGAATGCAAAAGCAATGCAAACCGGAAAAAAGAAAATTCAAAAACCTTCTAAACAACTATAATGAATTCACGTATATTTTTGTTTCCAATTCTCTGCTTAATCTGTTTTAGCGCTTCATCGCAAAAATACGATAAGCAATTGCTGCAATCTATATCGTCATTGCTCAATGGATTTCATGGTGATGTAGGAGTGTATGTAAAAAACTTAAACACCGGAAAGATTGTAGCTATAAATGCAGACACTGTTTTTCCTACAGCCAGCGTGGTGAAAATTCCAATTATGATTGGTGTAATGGATCAAATCAATCGCGGCGGATTGACCTTTCATCAAGAGCTTCAATACAAAGACTCCTTACTGTATGCCGGTGTAGATATACTCGGATCTTTCAAGCAGGATGAAAAAATAGAACTGAGTAAACTTATTATGCTGATGCTTTCTATGAGTGACAATACAGCAAGCTTGTGGTTGCAAAGCCTTGCAGGTAAAGGCACGCGTATCAATGAAATTATAGATAGTCTTGGTTTTAAAAACACTCGCGTAAATTCAAGAACTCCGGGACGCAAAGAGGACCAGGCAAAATACGGTTGGGGGCAAACTACTCCACGAGAGATAGCAACTTTAATGGAAATGATTTTTGAGGGAAAAATTATTTCAAAAGGTGCTAGTGATCGAATGTTGCGAAGCCTCAACAGAACCTATTGGGATGCGGTAGCTCTTTCTGAAATTCCTCCTTATGCCACGGTCTTTAGCAAAAGCGGAGCGGTAGATCAAACAAGAAACGAAGTATTATTAGTAAAAGGGAAAAAAAGCAATTATGTGTTTTCTATTTTTACTAAAAACAATAAAGACACTACCTGGCAAAGCAGTAATGAAGCATGGCAATTAACCCGGAAAATCTCACAATTGCTATGGCACTATTTTGAGCCAAAAGATGCCTGGCAACCGGCTGTTGATTGGGATAAGTTCAATTAGCCTACTTCAGTAATTGATATACAATAAGACTCATTACATAAGCAATAGCAGTCATGTATGTAAATTGAATAGCAGGCCATTTCCATGATTTAGTTTCCCGTTTAGTAATAGCCAGCGTGCTCATACATTGCATTGCAAATACATAAAAGATCATTAAGGAAACTCCGGTAGCCAGGGTAAATACAGGAGTGCCATCTTCCTTTTTTGCGGCCCGCATTTTATCGCGAAGCAATAGCCCCTGATCATCTTCACCTACACTATATAATGTAGCCATAGTGCCTACAAACACTTCCCTCGCTGCAAATGAAGTAATGATAGCAATTCCTATTTTCCAATCAAATCCCAATGGTTTGATAGCGGGCTCAATGGCTTTGCCTAACAAACCGGCGTATGAGTTTTCCAATCTGGCTGCAGCATAATCAGTTTCAATAGCTGCCGCTGGCATCTTGGCTTCCTTTTTAGCTGTTTCATACTGCTGCTTTGCTCTATCCATTCTATGGCTTGGCCCATAAGAGCTCAACGCCCAAAGAATAAGACTGATCACCATAATAACTTTTCCTGCATCGGTCACAAATATCTTTGCTTTGGTGATCATGGTCTGCACTACATTGTTCCATCGCGGAGAGCGGTAGGTAGGCAGTTCCAAAATGAAAAAACTTTTCTCATTAATATGAATAAACCATTTAGCAATAAAAGAAACGGCAAGGGCCGTAATCAAACCAAGTAAATAAAGGCCCATCATTACAAGGCCCTGAATGCTGACCAACCCAAGTAAATAATTGTTGGGGATCACCAAGCCAATAAGAATAACATATACCGGCAATCTTGCGGAGCAGCTAATGAGTGGCGTTACCAATATGGTCAACAAGCGCTCTTTCCTGTTTTCAATACTTCGGGCACTCATAATGGCAGGCACGGCGCAGGCAAAGCCACTGATGAGTGGCATTACGCTTTTGCCATTTAATCCAGCTCCGCGCATGAGGCGATCCGTTAAAAAACTTATGCGGGCCATGTACCCGGTATCTTCCAACAATGTGATCAACCCAAAAAGAATCATGATCTGCGGAACGAAAACAAGAATGCCACTAAGGCCGGCCAACAGGCCATTAACCAAAAGATCACTAAACCAGGTTTGAGGAAGTGAGGTAGAAACAAAGTAGCTTAATTTAGAAAATCCGGTTTCAATCCAGTCCATCGGGTATTGGGCTAAAAGAAATACACTTTGAAAAAGTAGAAAAAGAACGGCTATTAATATCAAATAGCCCCATCGCCGGTGCAATAGAATATTATCCAACTTATCCGTTAACAACATTTTCTGCAGCGGATCTGGCTCCACTACCGCCTGTTGCATTATGTGTTTGATGCGGCTGTATCGTTGCAGTATTTCTGTAGCCTGCGTTTTTGTTGGGTTAAATCCGGTATTCTGCTTTATTGTTTCTATATCCCCTTGAAGCGAGGTGTTTAATTCAAACTCCTCATGGTTGATAAGGTAATGAATAGCTCCGTAATCACTGACCCCCGGCACTAGCTTTTGCAACGCTTCTATTGGAGCAGGTGCTAAAGAATTATTATCAATAAAATCCCGTGCAGGAAGGTGCTGCCTTAATGCCGTTTGTTCGATTGTTTTTTTTAATTGGGCAATGCCTTTTTGTTTGCGGGGATTCACTGCTATTACCGGTACACCAAGGCCACGCTCCAGCTCTTCAAGGTCTATTTGAATCCCTTTCTTTTTAGCAAGATCCATCATGGTCAACGCAAGCACCACCGGTTTTTTTAAGTCAATGATCTGTGTGCAAAAAAGAAGGTTGCGTTTTAAATTGCTTGCATCTACTGCTACTACCAGCACATCGGCTTTCAAGGTTTTATCCTGGTTCAATAAAACACGATAGCTCACCCATTCATCCAATCGCTTAGGGTAAAGGCTGTAAGTGCCCGGGAGGTCTATTACCTTGGCCGTACAACCCTCCGAAAGCGTGGTGGTGCCGGTTTTCTTATCTACCGTTACCCCTGGAAAATTGCCCACCTTTTGATTGAGGCCCGTAAGGGAATTGAACAGCGAACTTTTTCCACTGTTTGGATTACCAACTAATGCAATATGAATAATTTGTTTCTTCACTTTAGTGCAGCGCAAAATTACCGCACCACTTCCTGCCACCCTTTACGAAATAGGAAGTTTATTATAACCTTTAACATCTTACAATTATTTATAAGGACATTTTACCGTCTCTACCCTTGCAACAATACCTTTGTAATCCATTTGTAAAATTGAGGAGTGATGAAAAGAAATTTTGTTCTGTTATTCGTATTGATATCCGGATTTGCACCGGCGCAAAAGCTTAAAAAAGAAGACAAACAGTTGTTGGCAAATCTCCAGCAACACATTTCTTTTTTAGCCGATGATAAACTGGAAGGAAGAAGAACAGGAACTCTAGGGGAGCAAATGGCAGCTGAATATATAAGCCAACAATTTAAAGAAGCCGGATTAGTGCCGAAGGGTACATCTGGTTACTTGCAATCATTTGAAATATCCGAAGGAAATAAGATAGCAGCAACAACTTATTGTACTATTGATGGCCAACCGCTGTTACTTAATAAAGAGTTTTTTCCACTTGCTTACAGTGCCAACTTAACAATGGAAACGCTGCCATCAGTAGGCCTGCCGGAGATCAGCATGCCATGGTTTTGGAATGTGGCAGAGTTGATGGAAGAAAATAAAAACAACCCGCATTTTGATGTGGATAATGCAATAAAAGAAAGAGCAGCCGAAGTAAAAAAGAAAGGGGCTACCGGATTGTTTATTTACAATACCGGTAGCATAGCTGATGGTATAAAGTTTAATAGTAAAGACCCTTCAGTAGCATTAAATATTCCTGTGGTTTATTTTACCAAAGAAGCGGTGGCAAAATATTTAAGTGATGATGCGGCTACACTGGATATGAAATTAAAATTGGTGATAGCGCCCCAAAGCCGAACCGGGAGAAACGTAGTTGGTTACATAGATAACGGTGCGCTAACAACGGTAGTGCTCGGCGCTCATTACGATCACCTGGGCCATGGAGAAGATGGCAATTCCATGCTGCGCAATACCACAACCGAGATCCATAACGGTGCGGATGATAATGCAAGCGGCACAGCAGCTATTATTGAACTGGCTAAACTGCTGGTGCCATCAAAACTAAAAGCAAACAATTATTTATTCATAGCCTTTTCAGGTGAAGAACTGGGGCTTTTCGGTTCCAAATATTTTACCGAACATCCAACCGTTCCATTAAGCTCTATTAATTATATGATCAATTTGGACATGGTGGGCCGCTTGAATGATTCATCTCATGTGATCTCCATTGGCGGCTACGGCACCTCTCCTGCCTGGGGCCCTATGTTTGCTGCTGCCGGTAAGAGTGGCTTGTACAAAGGCCCGCTCGTATACCATTTCGACTCCAGCGGCACCGGCCCAAGTGATCATACTTCCTTTTACCGCAAAGACATTCCCGTGCTTTTTTATTTTTCGGGTCTGCATCCGGATTATCATAAACCATCTGATGACTTTGATAAAATAAATTACGCCGGCGAACTGCATATTGTAAAACATATATACAGCCTGATAGAAGCAGGAGACAAACAAAATCAAAAACTAGCGTTTACAAAAACTAGAGAAACACAAATGGCGTCTTCTTCTTTTAAGGTTACTTTAGGCATCATGCCGGACTATACTTACAGCGGTATAGGAGTGCGGGTAGATGGTGTAACGGACAACCGACCGGCACAAAAAGCAGGATTAAAAACTGGTGATGTGATCACCAAACTTGGTGACTATACTGTAACAGAAATGGAGAACTATATGGAGGCGTTAAGTAAATTTAAAAAAGGAGATAAAACCACTGTATATTATAACCGCAGCACAGAAAAGCTATCCGCCTCTATTGAATTTTAAAAGTGAAATAGTTATTTATGAAACTGGTTTTGAGCACCGCAGATCTTACGGAAAGCTTTTTTGAAGAAACAAAGCTTCTCGGCATCATGGCCGGTGTAAAAGATTACCAGCTTTGCTGGCAGTTGAATAACTTACTGGGGGTCGACTTTCGGATCAACAATGAAATAGAGATACAACTGACAAAAAAGTTTCGCAATTATTTTTTTTGTGTGTATCAATACAATCAGCCGCATACGGCACTCACGCATTATTTGTACAACAATGAATGTGATGGAGAATACTTATTACCTGAGTTTAAGCACCTCGATTATCTATGGCTGCTTAAAGGAGATGTAATAACCGAAGAGGCCCTGGATAATTTAATCCTATCTATCCGCAGCCTTGCGAAAGTGCAGCTGGTGATAGAACTCACCAATGAAAAGATCCGGAACAAAGAACATTTAATCTTTTAATAAATACATTATGTGGGAAGAAAAAGAAAATGCACTGTACCGCAAATTTCAATTTGCTGATTTTTCATCGGCTTTTAGTTTTATGGTTCGGGTGGCTTTGGTGGCGGAAAAGATGGACCATCATCCAAAGTGGACCAATGTATATAACACAGTAGAAATATGTCTTTCTACCCATGATGCCGGAGATGTGGTGACGGAGAAAGATAGAAAATTGGCTAAGAAAATTGATGGGTTGGTGTAAGGCAGTAGCTACTGATGTTTCATTTATTAATTATCAATTTCAAAAGGCTATGATAAAATTTTTTTGTTAAATGAAAACTATAAAAAGTGCATGATATTTAGAGCACCACCTTTATTATCTTTTCTTCTTTTTCAATACACCTGCCAATAGGGATCACAAAATCACTTAAACCTTCGGCAGCTAAAATATTTTTTACTTCATCTACACTGTCTGCAGCAACCGAAATCAACAACCCACCATTCGTTTGCGGATCGGGCAATACACTAAAAGCTTCCATCACATTAACGCCTTTTTCAAAAGATACTTTTTTGCTGTAGCTGTTCCAATTGCGGAAGGTAGCATCGGGTACG
>JBDSBL010000015.1:0-16187 GCA_039921625.1 Chitinophagaceae bacterium | reverse complement strand
TTTTAAAATCACCTATAAAAGCGGCATGTTTCAAAAAATTTTTATTTTACTTTTTATATTTCTTTATCCTGTTAGCACTTCAGTTTCCCGGAGGTGAATTTTATTAAAAATGAAAATAATACTCCGTAAAAAATGCCAGCTGAAGATGAAGTAAATTTGGATTTTACCTAAATAAACACCGAATAAATAGTTCTTACACTGGTATCAAAAATTAATTCGGTTCTCTTTAAGTTTAGTACATAAATAGAATAATTAGAATAGAAATGAAAAATATAATTATTGGTTTTTTCTTATCAATGTCCCTACTGGCTACCGCTCAAAAAAAGCCAAATATTCTCATTATTGTTTCCGATGATCATGCCTACCAGGCTATTAGTTGTTATGGGAGTAAATTGATGCAAACACCGGCCATTGACCGCATTGCCAAAGAAGGGGTTTTATTCAAAAAAGCATATGTAACTAATTCTATTTGCGGACCAAGCCGCGCCGTGATCTTAACAGGCAAATACAGCCATATCAATGGTTTTAAGGACAATGAACATTCCCGATTTGATGGCAGCCAAAATACGTTTATTAAAGAGCTTACCAACAATGGTTATCAAACCGCGTGGATAGGTAAATGGCATTTGGAAACGCAGCCTCAGGGGTTTAGCTTTTGGCAAATTCTTCCAGGCCAGGGAAGTTATTACAATCCTGATTTTTTATTGATGGATGGATCTAAAAAAAGAGTAGAAGGATATGTGTCTAATGTGGTGGAAGATGTAGCGGAAAACTGGATGGATACAAGAGATACTTCTAAACCATTCTGCCTGGTGATAGGCCATAAAGCAACTCACCGCACTTGGATGCCCGATACAGCGGACATGGGTCTGTTTGACAAAACCACCTTTCCCTTGCCGCATAATTTTTATGATAATTACGCCGGAAGGCAAGCCGCTTCTGTGCAGGATATGACCATTGATAAAACAATGATCATGGGTTATGATCTTAAAATGTTTGGCAGCGAAGCGGCCGAAAATAAGGACGGTAATATAAGCCGGATGAATGCAGCGCAACGGGCCAGGTTTGATCAATATTACGGTCCCATTGAAGCAGATTTTAAAGAAAAAAAATTGACGGGGAATGCATTGATTGAATGGAAGTTTCAAAGATATATGCGGGACTACTTAAGCACCGCTGCTTCTCTGGATCGCAACATTGGCCGTACGCTTGATTACCTGGATCAACATCAATTAACCAATAATACGATCGTCATTTACATATCTGACCAGGGATTTTATCTGGGGGAGCATGGTTGGTTCGACAAACGGTTTATGTATGAAGAATCTTTTCGCACACCCATGGTGATGCGTTATCCCGGGGTGATAAAACCGGGAACGGTATCGTCAGATCTTGTAATGAATTTGGATATTGCACCAACCGTTTTAGATGCCGCCCGGGTTCCAATTCCTAAAGACATACAAGGCAAATCTTTTTTGCCGGTAGTTACTAAAAAAGCGAAAGGCCGCGATGCCATGTATTATCACTATTATGAAAACGGCGAGCATGCTGTATCACCTCACTTTGGTATCCGCACCACCCGGTATAAGTTGATTCGGTTTTATAAAAGAGTAGAAAGTTGGGAGTTGTACGATTTGAAAAAGGACCCTAATGAAATGAATAATTTATATGGCAAAAAAGAATACCAAAAAACTACCGAAGCATTACGAAAAAAGCTTTTTGAATTGATAAAGGAATACAAAGATGAAGACGCAATGAATATATTTTTAAATACAAAACCCGCAAACGATAAAAAAGTTTTTTAGAAATTGTAATGATTGGCTGCGCTACAAATCACGCTGGTGCTACCTTTCATGCGGACAAAAATTAACCCTAATAAAGTTGAATGGCCTCTGTGTAAATTGCTGACTATGGTGCTAAGGAATTATTTTTTTATTTTTTCTACTTCTTTTTTGATTTTTTCCTGCCAAAATAGAAAGGTGGAAACATCAGAAATTAGAGAAGATTCAATTCATTCCTGCATGAAAACTCCGTCGCGTTTTGCACCAGCTAATAATGAAGCTACTTCTATCACTTCCAGTGGAGATACTTCAGTTGCAGGTATGGTGCTCGTGCCCGGTGGCTCTTATAGCATGGGAGGAGATAACAGCCAGGCAAGCGGAGATGAATTTCCCAAACATGAAGTTATAGTAGCTCCTTTTTTTATGGACGCTACCGAGGTAACTAATGAACAATTTCAAAAGTTTGTTTCAGCTACAAATTATATCACTACGGCAGAAAAAGCACCTGATTGGCAAGAGCTTCAAAAGAGTTTACCACCCGGCACGGCACGGCCACCCGATAGTTTGATGGTGGCTGCATCTCTTGTATTTAAGCAAACCTCCGGGCCGGTAGATCAAAATGATTACAGTCAGTGGTGGGCTTGGGTACCCGGTGCCAATTGGAAGCAACCGGAAGGGCCGGGGAGTACCCTTGCTGGTAAGGAGCATTTTCCGGTGGTGCAAGTTAGTTGGTACGATGCGGAAGCTTATTGCAAATGGGCTGGTAAGCGGCTTCCTACTGAGGCTGAGTGGGAATTTGCTGCACGAGGAGGACTTAAAAATCAAATTTATCCTTGGGGTAATGAAGGCATTAATGACGGTCAGCCGAAAGCCAATAGTTGGGAAGGAAATTTTCCTTATCGAAACCTAAAAAGAGACGGCTTTTTATTAGCCGGGCCGGTAAAATCTTTTGCTGCCAATGGCTATGGGTTGTACGATATGGCTGGTAATGTTTGGGAATGGTGTAGTGATTGGTATGATGCGGCTTATTACAAAACAGTAGCCGGCTCTACTTCTAAAAATCCATCTGGCCCGCAAAAGAGTTTTGACCCGGATGACCCTTATACTCCAAAGAAAAGTTTGAGAGGAGGATCTTTTTTGTGTAACGACAGTTATTGCAGTGGCTACCGCGTGGCGCGGCGTATGAAAAGCAGCCCGGATACTGGTTTAGAACATACAGGGTTTAGATGTGTAAAAGTGGCAAGCGCCAAATAATTGAAATGGGCCGAATCAAGTATCAACCGTTTTCAGGAAATTTTTATAAAATGAAATATAGGATCCTTTGCACATAATAGGTATCAAGAGACATAAAATTTAGATAGCCCATTAATTTATATTAATAAAGTCTAAAAGCATTTTAAATCCACCCGGTTAAAATAAAATTCTTGAAAATGAACGCACATAATTATAGCAACCACTTTAAAAAATATTTATTCTTAGTGACGTTTTTTTTAAGTCTTGGTAGCGCAGCTCAAAAAAGAGGGAAGGCAACAAATGGGGGCAAATATCCCAATGTCGTTTTTATTTTAGCAGATGACCTGGGTTATGGAGATCTTGGTTGTTATGGTCAGGAAAAAATTGAAACTCCCAATATTGATCGCCTTGCTGCAGGAGGAATGAAGTTTACTCAATTTTATGCTGGTACATCTGTTTGTGCCCCATCAAGAGCCTCTTTATTAACTGGCTTGCATACGGGCCATACAGCCGTTCGCGGCAACCTTGAGATAGAGCCGGAAGGACAATTGCCGATTCCTGATTCAGCTTTTACTATGGCAGAATTATTTAAAGAGAAAGGTTATACTACAGGTGCTTTTGGAAAATGGGGTTTAGGTTATCCCGGTTCTGAAGGAGTGCCGGAGAAGCAAGGCTTTGATCAATTTTATGGATACAATTGCCAGCGGCAATCACACAATTATTTTCCTGATCACTTATGGAAAAATGACCAACGCATCAACCTTTCCAATACCTTGACGCATCAGGTACAGTATGCACCCGATCTTATTCAACAACAGGCATTATCTTTTGTTGAAGCCAATCAGCATAATCCATTTTTTCTATACTTAGCTTATACCTTACCTCATGCAGGCCTGCAATTGCCGGAGGGAGATAAAGTGTTTGAAGCATACAAGAAAAAATTTAATGAGCAGCCAAAAAAAGTAAGTCAAACATGGAATGGAGTAGGGTATCAGCCGCAAGCTTACCCACATGCTGCCTATGCGGCAATGGTCACCAAGCTTGATGAATATGTAGGGGAAGTAGTGGCCCGGTTAAAAAGCTTAGGGTTAGATAAAAACACGCTCATTGTTTTTACAAGCGACAATGGCCCCCACCGCGAAGGTGGTAATACTCCAGAATTTTTTGATAGCAATGCGGATCTAAAAGGGATAAAAAGAGACTTAACGGAAGGAGGCATCCGGGTGCCCATGATAGCTTATTGGCCCACCAAAATTAAAGCGAATAAAGTGGTGGATCAGGCAGGAGCATTCTGGGATTTTATGCCTACATTTTCCCAACTTATAAAAGAGCCTTTGCCAGTAAAAACAGACGGTATTTCACTAGTACCCACCCTGCAATCAAAGTCAAAAAGAAAACAAAAGCAGCACGATTATTTATATTGGGAATTTCACGAAGATGGCGGACGGCAAGCAGTGCGTATGGGTAATTGGAAAGCGGTTCGGGAAGGTGTGATGAAAAATCCGGGGGGACCCATTGCGTTGTATGATCTTTCTACCGATCCATCTGAAAAAAATAATGTAGCAGCACAACATCCGGAAGTAGTAGAGCAAATGAAAACGATAATGCAAGAGGCACATGTAGAAAATAAAAGCTTTCCATTTATCAAAAAATCATTTTAATCCTTCTTTTCCAAGCGTACAAAAATGAAAGTTGCTTTCAATAATTAATGTCCCATTTTTTGTGTTGCACATTACAATTGCTAGTACCTAATCTCCTTTTTGGCAAAGGATATATTTTTTTGCTTAGATTAGATGTTTATCATTCTAATGGATTATAAACTTCCTACCATTAAAGAAATAGCGAAACAATTGCATGTTTCCGTTTCCACTGTTTCCAGAGCTTTAAGCAATCATCCACGTATCGGATTGAGTACCAAAATGCGGGTGCAACAGTTGGCAAAAGATTTAAATTATGAGCCCAATGCCAAAGCCATTTCATTCAAGCAAAAAAGAAGTTTTGTAATAGGTGTTATTCTTCCTTTTATCCGGGAAGATTTTTTTTCCGAAGCAATAAGTGGCATTGAAACCGCCGCAATGGAGCACGAATACACCATCTTATTTGGCCAGAGTTATGATGACTTTGAAAAGGAAAAGAAAGTGGTGGAGGCAATGAAAAAACAAAGGATAGACGGGCTCATTATCTCATTATCAAAAGAAACAAATAGGTACGATCACTTAACGGCTCTTGAAAAGTATGATATACCGATCGTATATTTTGATCGTGTGCCTTCTTTTGAAAAGGCGCACAAAGTGTTTTGTAATTTATACAAAGGCACAGTGGAAATGGTAGGATGGTTGTTCAGCAAAGGCTACCGGCGCATTGCTATGATCAATGGACCAGAAAAGCTTGAAGCAAGTAAAGAACGATTGAAAGGATATATAGAAGGTATTTCAAAAAGAAAATTGAAGGTTGATATGCAATTGGTAGAGGTAACCGATCTTTCAAAAGAGAGCACCCGCCTCGCTATTAAAAACTTGCTTGAATTAAAACACCCACCAAATGCGGTCATTACATTTAATGATTATGTGCATATGGATGCGGTGCAATATGCACAGCAAAATAATATTCGCGTAAATAAAGACATCATATTTGTCTCTTACGCCAACCTGCCTATTACTTCTTACACGGCCTTTCCCCCGCTTGTATCCATTGAGCAATATCCCTTTGGCCAGGGCGAAAAAGCAATGGAGGTAATGATCAAAGTGCTTAATGAAAAAGGAGATGATAAAAGGGAAGAACGTCTTTATTATTCAGAAGAATTAGCTCCAACCCTGGTAGCTTACCAGCAAACGATCTCCTGATTTTAGTACAATTAAAATTATATTTTAATCAATTGTTACAAAACAAAGCATGCCTAAATGGAAGGTCAAGCAGGAGAGATTAAAATAAATGTCAGTTAGGTACTAAAGCTTTCTATTAAAATCTTCCAATCGTCATTGGCTATATTTAAACTTATTTAAAAAAGAAACTTTTATGGTGTACAGATTCAATTATTGTATCCTCCTTTTATGCGCTGTGTTCTTGCTGGGAGCGTGCTCACCTACTAAGGTAGCCACCACCGCTTCTCCTGTGGCTATGGCCCCAAAAGCAGACCGTGAATTTAGAGCGGCGTGGGTGGCTACGGTAGCTAATATAAACTGGCCAAGCAAGCCGGGACTGAGCACGGAAGATCAAAAAAAGGAAGCCATTGTATTGTTGGATTTTTTAAAAGCGCATCACTTCAATGCCGTGGTATTTCAGGTGAGGCCGCAGGCAGATGCCTTGTACGATAGCCCGTTAGAACCTTGGTCATACTACCTTTCAGGGGAAGTAGGCAAAGCACCTAATCCTTATTATGATCCACTTCAATTTTGGGTGGAGGCGGCGCATGACCGAGGTCTTGAATTGCATGTATGGTTAAATCCCTACCGGTCGCACCACAAAGATGGTGGTCCGTTGAGCGATAAATCAATTGTAAAAACAAAGCCGCAACTTTCTGTTTTTTTAAAAGAAGGCTATTGGTGGATGGACCCTGCAAAAAAAGAAACACAGGACCATTCTACTGCCGTGGTGATGGATATTGTAAAGCGATATGATATTGATGGGGTACATTTCGATGATTACTTTTATCCTTATCCATCTTACAATTTAGGCCAGGATTTTCCGGATGATGAAAGCTGGGCAGCGTACCAAAAGAGTGGTGGCAAATTGGTGCGTAATGATTGGCGCCGCGATCAGGTAAATATTTTTATTGAGCAACTTTATCAAAAAATAAAAGCAGAAAAAAAATGGGTCAAGTTTGGTATCAGTCCCTTCGGTATTTGGCGTCCGGGTTACCCATCTTCTATTGAAGGTTTTGATCAATACGATCAATTATTTGCCGATGCCCGACTGTGGTTAAATAAAGGCTGGTTAGATTATTTTGCTCCGCAATTATATTGGAGCATTAATGATGTACCTCATAGTTTTCCGGTACTACTTGGCTGGTGGGCGGGCGAAAATAAAATGAACCGCCACCTGTGGCCGGGAATATCTGATTACAAAGGAGGAGGAGAAAAAAACAGCGATGAAATCATAAATCAAATAATGATCACACGGGGCATGATACCACAAAGCAGTGGAGAAGTGCATTGGAGCATTTCTGCGCTGACAAAAAATGAAGATGTGGCAAAAGCTATTGCCGAGGGACCGTATAAAAAGGAGGCAATTGTTCCCGCATCACCATGGCTCGATGCAGTGGCTCCAGCCTCGCCTTCACTTTCTTTAAATAATAAGGATAGTGAAGTAGTTGTCTCCTGGAGTCATCCCGATATGAATGATGTGTTTCATTGGGTAGTGTACAGCCAATATGGTAATAAATGGGAATACAGTATTCTAACCCACAACGAACGATCTATTACCCTAAATAAAAAGAAGGGTGAAAAAAAAATTCCCTTGACCGCCGTGGCGGTATCTGCGGTGGACCGCACCGGCAATGAAAGTATGCAGCAGGTGTTATCTATAAAATAATTTTTATGCTTACCAATAACCGGCTTTTAAATTTTTTATAAGCCGGTTAATTTTTATTCTTCTTATCAATTTCTTCTTTTTTGCGAAGCCCTCCGGATGCCATCTTATTGATCTTTTTGCGTTCTCCTACAATCCATACTATATCGCCCCATTCAAATACAGATTCAGAATGAGGATTGAGCAGTCGCAATCCTTTGCGCTCAATACCCACTACTAATCCGTTGGTAAAATCTCTAATGCCGGAACTCCTGATGGATTGCCCCTTTAGTTGGTTGAATTCATCTACTACTAATTTTTGAAGCGAGATGTCTTCCGGATTTAAATCTGAAGAGCCACTTTGTAGGGTAGTATCCCACTCAGGTTTTAGCAACTGCATTTGTTCATCAGTAGCCATGATGCCCACATGATCAAATGGCAACAATATATTATTCCTGCCGGGAGTGTGTATGAATTCAAGACCCCTTTTAATATACACAATATTGATCCCGTATTTTTCCCGCCAGGCAAGGTCCACCAACGGTTTGCCGGCAAATTGGGCATGCTGACTTACTTCTACATCAATGATATGTGCATCCCACGGGGCGAGTGGCAACTCTTGCTCAGAAGGCTTATTCATGGCTTCTATGGAAATAGTTTTGGTACTGGTGGCTAAGCTTTCCCGGGCATTAAGGTTGGTAATAAATCTTCCTTCAATGCGGTTGTAAAAATGTTGGATACTTTTTGAAAAAAGAAATAAAGAAAGCAGAATGATAGGTAACACCACGAGGATGGCAATGTGTGCAGAGAACAACCAATCTACCCACAAACCAATAAGTAAGATGCCTATTATTATTCTTAAAAACTCTAATACAACCAGCGGTCCGTGATTGTATTTCTTGTCCAGCCAAAGTTCTTTGTAGGCCAGGATAGTAGGTTTTTTTACCATCATGGCCCAGAGAAATGGTGCTGCAGTACCAACGGACAATACCAGCACTACAATGCTTCTTAGCATATTGTCTGCTATTCTTTCTTTTAAAAAGGGATCTAAAAATTTTAAAGAAAGTAATATGATGGATATGATTACGATACCATTGGTTATCCCAATTACCGCATAAGATTTCAAGACTTTTTTCCACTTGCTTTCTGCCTGTATCTGTTGGGTGCCGGTTGAATAATTATTTAAAGTTTTTACCCAACGGGCAGGTAAAATTTTTAGTAGAAAATTATAAAAAGGCTCTGAATATTTTATGAGGTAAGGAGTAGTGAAGGTGGTAATAGCGGAAGCTCCCACTGCAATGGGAAAAAGAAAATCAGAAATAACGCCAAGCGAAAGACCAAGTGTAGCAACAATAAAAGCAAATTCTCCAATCTGCGCCATGCTCATGCCCACTTGCACTGCCTGCTTCAGGGGTTGTCCGGATATAATGGCTCCCGCTGTGGTACTTAAAAGTTTACCAAACAAGGTGAGTAAGGTGATAATGATTACAGGGCCACCATATTTTATTATGGCTTGTGGATCTATCATCATACCCACAGACACAAAAAACACAGCTCCAAAAAGATCTTTCACTGGTTTTATTAGATGCTCTACTTTTTCTGCAGAAGTTGTTTCTGCAATCACTGAGCCCATAATAAAAGCACCTAACTCGGCCGAAAAGCCTACTTGGGTTGCCAATACTACCATGCCGAGGCAAAGCCCAAGTGATAAGATTAATAGTGTTTCATCATCTAAAAGTTTTTTTGCTTTTTTCAAAAATGTAGGCAGTAAAAAAATCCCAGTAATAAACCACAAGGCTAAAAAGAAAAGAAGTTTTAAAATAGTAAACAACATTTCTCCTCCTTCAAATTGCTTGGTAACTGCCATGGTGGAGAGTAAAACCATCAATAGAATAACCACTATATCTTCTACTACCAGCACGCCAAATACAATGCGGGCATATTGTTTTGTTTTCACACCCAATTCATCAAATGCACGGATAATGATGGTGGTAGATGAACTTGCCAGCATGCCACCCATAAACAAGCTGTCCATGGTTGTCCATCCTAAAAGTTTTCCGGTAAAGTAACCGGCAGCGGTGATAAAAATTATTTCAACAAAAGCAGTAATGGAGGCCGCACCTCCCACCCGCATTAATTTTTTGAAACTAAACTCAAGACCCAAACTGAAAAGAAGAAATATAACTCCAATTTCTGCCAGAGTTTTTATATTGGCACTATCGGCTACTGATGGAGTAAGATGAAAATGTGGCCCTACTAAAAAACCTGCAATAATGTACCCTAATACCAGGGGCTGCTTTATTTTTCGAAAAAGCAGGGTGGTAATGGCACCCGCCATTAATATTAGTGCAAGGTCTTCAATTAATTTCGGCAGGTGGCCCATGCATTTTTTATTTGAGCTTTTGGTGTAGCTACTTTTGTTTGGTAATTGGTCAAAAATAAATAAGTTAGTTCATTCAGGTGGTTGTATGCATTTTCATTAGTAGGAAGAATGGCAGTAATGATAATCGGTTTTATAATCATTATTTGCCGCTACAGAAAATGAAAAGTTAATATAGGTTACACCATCTATTAGAGGCAGTACTCTCTTTTAATTAGAATAGTTTTGCCCCTTGCAGTTTTTGATTACCATATGCATTATTTTATCCCAACTATTCAGTTTTTCCATCAAAGGAGAAGGTAAGAACGAGGTGGTGCTACCAACTGCATCGGTGCCGCAACAAACGGCTGCGGTGGACACCAGTTTTGTAGAGCGGTGTACTGAGTTTCTTCGATCTAGTTCTACTAATTTGTCAACAGCTAACCGGCAAAATTCCCATAATTCACATTCAGGATTTCATCAATCAATTTATTCCGCATCAGTAGGCTTTAATAAATGGCTGCCTCTGCAGGCATTTTTTCCTAATAAATACGAAGCAGGTACGCATATTCCTATTGCGTTGCTTTTGATTTTTCCCAAACATTATTTCTGGTAATTCAATAAGTAATTCATTGTAATAAAGCAAAGAAGCAACCGCCTTTTTTGCAACTACACTTATTTTCATTTACCAAAATAATTGATCATGTCAACCGCTATTGTTGGAATTATATTAATCATTGTCATTGTATTGCTGGTGTGGCTTTTAGTAGCCGTAGGCAGTAACCAGTCTAAGCTTCGAAAACAAAAAATATTAAAAGAATTTTCAATCATTGGCACCGCCAATAATTTGTCTTACACCGCGCAGGAAATATTGAAAGGGCGTGTCATTGGCATTGATGGCATTCACCGGAAAATGGTGGTGGTAGAAGAAACGGACCACCGGTTCAGTCATTTTATTATTGATCTGCAGGAGGTGAAGGATTGTACGGTGCAAAAAAATTTTTTTACTGTACCGGATAAAACAGCAACAAAGGAGGTGTATCTCAAAAACATTCAATTGCAGATTGAAAATAAAAGAACTCCTCCTACTCAAATTGTATTCTACAACAATGTGCAAAACCACCTGTATGAAATAGCTGAATTGGAAACAAAGGCAAAAGAATGGAAGGGACTTATTTTAAAGTTTATGGTGCGTCATTTGGAGCCGGTATTGCGTTGATAACTTTTTGTATCAGGCCATGAATCAAAAATAGATTCATGGTCTTTTTATTGCTACCCGCTAGCCACACTTAGTAACTTTGAATGAATAGCAGGTTCATTAATTTTCTTAAACCAATTTTTATGGATGCAAAAAAGGCCGCAGCAGAAAAAGCAGTAGCGGAAGTTAAAGATGGAATGACGCTGGGCCTGGGCACGGGATCCACGGCTTACTGGGCCATTCAACAAATTGGCGAAAGAGTGCGGGAAGGGCTGAAAGTGTCAGCTGTGGCCACTTCACAACGATCGGAGCAACAGGCAAGAGACCTGAACATTCCCATAATTTCTTTTGCTGAAATAAACGAAATAGACCTGACTATTGATGGTGCTGATGAAATAGATAAATATCGAAATCTGGTGAAAGGCGGCGGTGGGGCCCTGCTTCGCGAAAAAATTATTGCTTACAACAGCAAGCGGTTTATAGTGGTGGTAGATGATTCAAAGATGGTGGAGCACCTTGGAAAATTTCCCTTGCCGGTGGAGATTGTACCCTTTGCTTTTGAACTTACAATAAGAAAATTAAATGCACTTGGGTGCCGGCCTCTTATTAGAAAAAAGGATGGGAAAGATTTTATTACCGATAATGGAAACCTGATTGCTGATTGCCATTTTTATCTCATTGATGATCCGGAAACATTGAACCACCAACTGCACCTGATACCCGGTGTGGTAGAAACAGGTTTGTTTCTCAATTCAAAAGTAGCTTCCATATATATTGGAGATAGTTCTGGAGAGGTGCGGATAATGTAATTATCTAAACCCGGATTTCTTTTCTTTTACAGGCATTCTAAAGTTTTTATTCTCCTTCTTTATTGCGCTTAATTTTTCTGGGCGGTATTCACTTTTTGTAATTCAACTTTTCTCATTTAGCAGACCACTGTTGATAAGTTTACTAACACATTTAGCTATTGTATACTAAAAATATTAGTAATTTTGGGTTTCACTTAATGAACCCACTATGCTGATGAATAAAGAACGTGTAGTCAGCCACCTGGACCTTGACTCTTTTTTTGTGTCTGTGGAATGCCTGCGCAACAGCGCCTTAAAGGGCAAGCCACTGATGATTGGCGGGCAGAGTGATCGGGCTGTGGTAGCTGCCTGCAGCTACGAAGCACGCAAGTTTGGAGTGCATTCCGCTATGCCTATGAAGCTGGCCCGCAGGCTGTGCCCGCAAGCCACTATCATTAGTGGCGATATGGAAGAATATACAAAGCAATCTCGCCTGGTAACCTCAGTCATTAAAAGCGAGGTGCCTTCCTTTGAAAAGGCATCCATTGATGAATTTTATATTGACATGACCGGCATGGAAAAGCATTTTGGCTGTCAGCAGTTTACTGCAAAACTCAAACAAAAGATCACGGCCGAAACGGGGCTGCCACTTTCTTATGGTTTATCTACCAACAAGCTGGTAAGCAAAGTAGCTACCAACGAAGCAAAGCCCAATGGCCAATTAGTTATTCCGTTTGGCAATGAAAAAAGTTTTCTGGCTCCGCTGCCCGTGCAAAAAATGCCAATGGTGGGAGAGAAGATGACCGCTACGCTCAAAGGACTGGGTATAAAATACATCCGAACGCTAAGTGAAATGCCAATAGAATTATTGCAGGATATGTTTGGCAAAACCGGCATTGATCTTTGGCGGCGGTCCAATGGTATTGATGATACTCCGGTAACACCTTACAGAGAACAAAAAAGCATCTCTACAGAAAATACATTTGAAAGCGATACGATCAATATGCAATACATGCAAAGCCAGATAGTGCGCATGACGCAAAAGATCGCTTTTGAGCTGCGGGAGCAAAACAAACTGGCAGGCTGCGTTACGGTAAAATTGCGGTATGCCAATTTTGATACGGTTACCAGGCAATGCGCTATCAGCTACACGGCCTGCGATCATTTGCTGATTCCCATAGTAAAAGAATTATTTCAAAAGTTATTCGACCGGCGCATGCTGGTACGCCTGATCGGGGTGCGCTTCAGCCACCTTGTTCCCGGCAACTATCAGATCAATCTTTTTCAGGATAAGGAAGAAAAGATCAAACTGTACCAGGCCCTGGACAGTGTAAATCACCGGTATGGAAAGTTTCTCATCATGCGGGCCAGCGGCCTTCTTTAATCAAGCCTTATGTACCTTAACTGCAAAACATTTTTCTCTTATAAATATGGAGTTTTCAGCACCGCAGATTTGGTAAAAGAAGGTGCAGCCGTGGGGGCGCAGGCCATGGCGCTCACCAATATCAATGGTACGGCTGACCACTGGGATTTTCTGGATTTTTGCCGGCAACAAAACATTAAAGCCCTACTGGGTGCGGAAATAAGAAATGGAGATGAACTGTTTTATTTAGTATTGGCAAAAAATACAAAAGGAGTAAAAAACCTTAATTTCTTTTTATCGCATTACCTGCAAGCAAAGCAGCCGTTTCCGGATAGAGGCAATGAAATAGAAGAAGTCTGGATCATTTATCCAATGCAAAAAGCAATGCTTGCCACAGCGCCAAACGAACTGATAGGCATACAACCAACAGAAGTAAATAAATTGTATGGAACCACATTGCCTATTGCCAAATGCGTGCTGCAACAGCCGGTAACCTATAAAGATAAACAAGGCTACAACCTGCACCGCTTGCTGCGGGCCATTGATAAAAACATAGTACTGAGCAAGCAATCGATCCCCGAAATTGCAGGACCTGCAGAAACCTTTTTGCCTCCTACTTTATTGCTGGATAAATTCAATCAATACCCCGCTATTGTTACCAACACATTGCAGTTGATTGATAGCTGTCATTACGAATTTGAATTGCATACGGATAAGAATAAAAAATGTTTTTCCGCTTCCATAGAAGATGACCGCATCTTGCTGGAGAAGCTGGCCACGGAAGGTATGTACCTGCGGTTTGGCAGAAAAAATAAGAACGCACAGGAACGGGTAAAAAAGGAATTGGCCATTATTCATCAACTCGGTTTCAATGCGTATTTTTTAATAACGTGGGATGTGGTGCGGTATGCGCAAAGCCGTGGCTTTTACTATGTGGGGCGGGGCAGCGGGGCCAACTCCATTGTAGCTTATTGCCTGCAGATCACGGATGTAAATCCTATAGAACTGGATCTTTATTTCGAACGTTTTTTAAATCCGTACCGCACCTCGCCACCGGATTTTGATATGGATTTTAGCTGGAAAGATCGTGATGAAGTGATTGACTATGTGTTTAAGCGGTATGGAAAAGAGCAGGTAGTATTATTAGGAATGTACAGCACATTTCAATTCAATGCAACCATCCGTGAGTTGGGTAAAGTATTTGGATTGCCAAAAGGTGAGATAGATGCCTTGGTGAACAACCGGCAGGCATCATTTACCGATGATAAAATTCAAAAGCAAATCATTCGCTATGGTTCTTTAATGAAGGACTTTCCCAATTACTTAAGCATCCATCCCGGGGGTATACTTATAAGTGAGCAACCCATCAATCAGTACACAGCTGTAGAGATGCCGCCAAAAGGTTTTGCCACGGCACAAATTGATATGTTTCTGGCGGAAAAAGTCGGTCTTTTTAAGTTGGATGTATTAAGCCAAAGAGGCCTGGGCCATATAAAAGAAGCCATACGATTGGTAAAAGAAAACAAAAGTATTTCAGTGGATATTCATGCCATTGAAAAGTTTAAAAAAGATAGCGCCGTAGCAGATCAAATAAGAAGAGCCGATACCATTGGTTGCTTTTATATTGAAAGTCCGGCCATGCGGCAGTTGCTAAAAAAATTGCGTTGCGATGATTACATTACCCTGGTGGCAGCCAGCTCCATCATCCGGCCGGGGGTAGCGCAGAGCGGCATGATGCGGGAATATATTTACCGGTTTCACAACCCCGATAAATTTGAATACATCCATCCAAAAATGAAAGAACTGCTGCAGGAAACCTATGGGGTGATGGTGTATCAGGAAGACGTGATCAAAGTGGCGCATCACTTTGCCGGGCTGGACATGGCAGAAGCAGATATTTTGCGGCGGGCTATGAGTGGCAAATACCGCGGCCACAAAGAGTTTGAGCGCATCCGCGATCAGTTTTTCGTCAATTGCAAAGAGCGCCAATATCCGGAGGCAATCAGTGCGGAAGTATGGCGACAAATAGAAAGTTTTGGAGGCTATTCTTTCTCCAAAGCACACTCAGCTTCTTTTGCTGTAGAAAGCTATCAAAGCCTTTATTTAAAAACGTATCATCCGCTGGAGTTTATGGTGGCGGTTATTAATAATTTTGGCGGCTTTTATTCCACTGAATTATATGTGCACGAGTTAAAAAAAGCAGGTGCTTTGGTGCACGCACCTTGCATCAATACAAGTGATGAAGTAACGAACATCAACGGAAAGGATGTGTTCCTTGGTTTTGTGCACATACAAAATTTAGAGAAAGAATCTTTAGCGGTTATCATACGGCAGCGAGATGCCTGTGGGGCTTATTTGCACCTGCAGGATTTTATTGAACGGACCGGCTTGGGGATGGAGCAACTTACTGTTTTGATTCGGGTAGGTGCTTTTCGTTTTACCGGAAAAGGTAAAAAAGCATTATTGTGGGAAGCACATCGGTTGCAAAGACGGCTTGCTAAAACAGAAGTCACCCATTCAATATTGTTTCACGAGCCGGTAAAAGAATTCAAGCTGCCGCAATTTACACCAGAGCCATTTGAAGATGTACTAGATGAAATAGAATTGCTTGGCTTTCCGCTCTGTGCTGTTTTTGAGTTGGTAGATGCTGATGTAACAAAGTATATACCGGCCAAAGAGCTCTGCAAACACATAGGTAGTGTGGTCCAGGTATTGGGTTATTACATCACCAACAAGCCGGTGCGTACCATCAAAGGGCAGTACATGTATTTTGGTACTTTTATAGATGCAGCCGGTGATTGGATTGACTCGGTACATTTTCCGGATGTGGCCGACAGGCATGCATTGACAGGTAAAGGGTTTTATGCTATGAAAGGAAAGGTGGCAGAAGAATTTGGTGTGTACAGTCTTGAAGTACAAGCCATGCAAAAGATAGGGTACAAAACAAAAGTATAATTGG
>JBDSBL010000014.1:0-22608 GCA_039921625.1 Chitinophagaceae bacterium | reverse complement strand
GCGAATTTGTGTTTTGACGGGTAAATCCATTGAAATTTTTAAAATGCTTTTATGCTGCTTCCAGGCTTTATTACGATAAATTAAATACTTAATCTAACCTTTTATCTTTCGCAAAAAATGTGATTGGGTCTTCCTTTATTTAGTTTATTAAAATAAATTATAATTAACTTACAACTTGAAAAATTAATTACACCCTCTGAATTAGCACTCCATTCCTTTAAAATACACCCCGTATCTCCCGGCTTTGAAGCAATATCAATAATCGACCAATTGCACCAACATTAGGGCTTTCTTACAGAGACAATTTTTAGTATTAACGCTTCACTTACTTATCTAAATAAATTAATATCTGTTGCTATGCGGGTACCTCATTTTAATCTCAGATTGCTCTTTGCATTATTGTCAACGGCAGTTTTTGCATTGATTTCAAATGATATTTTAGGGCAGACAACGGCACCTCCTCTAACCACTCCTAATATTAAAAAATTTGCCATTTTCGGAGGTATCTCTCAATATGCAGATCTCTCTGATTCTATTGCTACAGGAGTAACTATTGCTTCTAATGTTAGTATTCAGGGTGGAGGAGATATTGGCTCCAGTTCCTTTGTGATCTTTAAAAATCATGTAAGCTTAAGCGGAGATATTTATAGCAATATTTTAAAGATGGGTATAAACGGCAAAGTGTCCGGAAACATTTACCTTAAGAATAGGGATTATAGAGATAGTGCTCTATTCACGGCAGATGCTTTGGTTAATATTTCTTCACCCGGCAATATTGTCTCTTATGGCAACGTGATCTTAAATACAAATGGTACGGTAAGTGGTAACGTAAGCTTGCCAGATAATTATTCGTATGTAGGTCCTACCCCTTCAAGTATCAGTTACACGCCACCCGCTATTCAATCATTACCTAATCTTCCATCTAACAATGAGTACCTATTTGATGGGACGCAAAACATTACAGGCACTCAGGTAATCACGCCGGGTTCATACAACGACCTTACATTAAATGGTGGCCAAAAGGTGACACTTTCCGGTGTGGGAACCTATATGTTGCATTCGATACTTAATACAAATACTAATGAAATAGTGTTTGATTTTAAAGGATTTACTACAGGAGTATTTCGTGTTATCATTCAGAATAGAGCAAACTATGGCAACATAAAAATTTCTACTATCAATGGTGGAGACGCATCACGTATCTACACGGAAGTTCTAGGTAGCGCCACTCCGGATAATCCGGAACCCGTGGTTACCGTCAATGAAACCGGCAGTACCACCTCCAGCTGGGTAGGAACCGTATATGCATCGGGCGGTGCCATTGTATTTGGAAATTTAAACTCTGGCTCCACCAACGTGATACAGGGTAGTATCTGGAGTGCCGAAAAAGTATTTATTGGCACCAACACCTCATTCAATTATGTGCCTCTTAGTTCCTCTGCCCGTGTGAGTGTCAACAGGTACATTATCCCCTATTACCCTCCTCCTGCTAATGGGAAAGTGCCCACTTTAATCGGGTCTGAATTGACTTCGTTATATGAACATCCAACCGATTTTATAGGTGATAGTATTGTATACCGGATAGAAGGAAATAATGTATTAATAGAAGTTATATCGTTGCAAGGAAAATATGATCAAACAAAAACTTTTTTATTGGCTAATGGCCTGCGGGACACCGTTACTAATGGGCCAGGTAGTTTAATTATTACCGGCAAATTTCCTATAGCCAATCTATTGATTCTAAATGGCCGGACCGATCTTATAGATTATGTACGACCACTCTATTTTCCGCTTACTAACAGTGGGCTTATAGCCTCTCAGGGAGATAGTAGTATGAGTAGTGGAGCCGTACGAAGGCTGTTCGATGTATCGGGGCAGGGTGTGAAAATTGGAGTTTTATCAGATAGCTACAATACCATACCTGGCAATTTTGCTGGTGTAGATGTAGCCAATGGGGATTTGCCTGGAGCTGCAAACCCCGAAGGGCATTTGGATGAAGTGCAGGTTGTAGGTGAATATCCTTATGGCACCCGGGTAGATGAGGGAAGAGCCATGTTGCAAATCATTCACGATGTGGCTCCAAAAGCCCAACTTGCTTTCCGCACTGGCTTTATAAGTGCCGGTGATTTTGCACAAGGCATCCGGCAACTAAAAACAGCCGGTTGTAAAGTGATTGTGGATGACATCACTTATATCACAGAACCATTCTTAACTGATGGCATTGTAGCCAATGCGGTAAATGAAGTAGTAGCAGGTAATACATCTTATTTTACTGCTGCCGGAAACTTTGGTAAAAAATCGTTTCAAGATCATTTTACCGGCACTATGGTGCCAACCGGTTTGCTAGGTGTGTCGGGTTCGGTACATGCTTTTACTAATTCGGGAAATGCATTTCAAACCCTTAACCTGCAACCTGGCAATTATACCATTGTATTGCAATGGGATGATCACATATACTCTCTTGGCGCACCCGGCAGTGGAACGACTACTGATTTGGATATATTTTTAGTAGATGAAGGTGGTACAACCCTTTTTGGTTTTAACCGCAACAACCTTGGTGGTGATCCAATAGAAGTATTACCATTTACAGTAACGCAACCCACCACCGGCCACCTACTTATAGCCAATGCCAATAATGCGGCAGGTTCTGTTCCTTTCAAATACATTGTGTTCAGAGGTGCAATGCCTATTGACGATATGGAAGGCTCATCTACTATTGTAGGTCAGGCCAATGCAGCAGGTGCCAATACCGTGGGTGCGGTACTGTACAGCAATACTCCACCTTATACCGTAAACCCTCCTACCATTGCTTCCTTTTCCTCAAGAGGAGGAACCTTGCCAAATAGCGTCAGCCGAAATAAGCCCGATTTTACTGCACCCAATGGAGTTAATACTTCAGTATCCTTTTCCAGTCCAAACATTGAAGTGCCTGCTGATCCTTATCCCAACTTTTTTGGTACCTCTGCTGCTGCTCCGCATGCTGCTGCAGCGGCGGCGTTGGTGATAGAAGCCAAACAAAAGTTTTTAGGTCATGAACTTAGTCCTGCCAACCTTACCGCCTTGCTAAAGAGTACCGCTATTGCCATGGCGAGTCCGGATGAAAGTGGTGCCGGTTTTATACAACCTTTTGCTGCCATTCAAACATTTGCCCAACCAAAACCTGTAATTGTTTCATTAGATATTCCTGCTGGAATTACCCAAAGTACCGTCACGCCTTTCAACATTACCTTACATGGAGAGTACCTGAAAACCGGAACCAAATTGTATAAATCCGGGTTGGAGGTTGGAGGCGCCGTACTGGACCTGAATGCGAAAACAATAACCGCTACATTAAATGGAGCTTTTGGAAATCCGGCAATACAATTATATAATCCACCAACTATAGCAAATGGATTGGATGGAGGATTTTCTGAACCGTTCTATTTATTTCCAAAACAAAAGGTGGTTGTAACTGCAGATGATAAAACAAAAAAATATGGTGAAGCATTACCTCAGTTTACTGCTACTATAAAAATCAATGATGTCGATGTAACTGATGCAGCAACACTTAGTACATTAAAATTGGATCACCTTGCTTATACCTCCTCCGCTACTTCATCAAGCAACGTGGGAAATTATTTTATAAAACCAGGCTTTGCATCGGAAGTTGATGCCACAGATGTGAACCTGACCAACAACTATGAATTCATTTTTGTAAAAGGTAATTTACAGATAACCAAAGCCACATTGAAGATCACGCCTAATGCAGTAACTGTTGCTTATGGCCAACCAATCAGAAACCTTGGCTATACTTATGATTTGGAAGCAGGGCTGAATGTTCAAAATAGGGACAGCATGTTGCTGGCTTTAAACCTAAGTTATAAAAATGCAATTGCTGATTCCATTCTGGCTCTGGTAAACGGCGGTGGAGGCACTACGGATACAAGAGTTTTGGTCAACCAGGATTTTGATAACATGAGTATTTTGGTAAGCGGAGGTGGCGGCACTACTGATACTCGGGTATTGGTGAATCATGGGGATGGTGCGGACCAGAATACTTACGTAGTAGATGTGGCTTCGCAATCCGTTATAAATTATGTAGATAATACTTATGGACCTCAACCCCTGGTAAATGGAGGTGGCGGCACTACAGATACGCGTTGCCTTGTAAATACCGATCCATTAATAAATGGAACCGCACAAGTGATAGGAAATGGAGGAGGAGGTACTACTGATACCCGGGTATTAGTGAATGGAGATGGAGCTACATTAAATTCGTCCACTCAATCTGTATCATCTAGTTATAATACGGCAGTCATCATTAAGGGTGTAGATGTAAATAATCCAATCCACACAGCGCCAATAAATATGGTTACCCGGCTTACTCCTGGTGAAGGTTTAATCATACCTGCCGCATTTCTATCCAGTAATTTTGAAATAAGTTATGGTAATGGAGTTTTAATAATAACCAAGGCTTCTTTGTTGGTAGCAGCAGATCAAATTTATACCAACAATGGTCAGCCACCGGTATATACTTCTACCTACAAAACATTCCAGTATAATGATAAGGCCACCATCACACATGGCCCAGATTATACCATTAGTCCCACTATATCTGGAGCGGGAGCTTATACCATCACCCCATCTAATCTTCAATTTCCAAATGCAGCTTATTATAATATTACTTATCAATCCAACAAGCTGTATATAAATCCATTTGGCAATGGAGCAAAAAAAGTAATAGTAAAATTGGAGTGTGTAGAGAAGTTGGGAACACCTGTGAACGGCATGAGTTACGTCGCCCATTTTTCTTACGACAATAAAAACAAAACTCCAATATTTGTACCTATTGGTATAGATAATAAAATCGTTACCTCTGATGGTTATTTTGGAAATCAACCTCAATTATTTTTGCCAGGTACTAATTATTTTGACATTTTATTTACGGGTAATAAAATGACCTATACGCTTACTACCATGGAATCTGCACATAAAACTGCAGTGGCATCAGACGCTAGTTCTTCATCTGGCCGTTGCAATAAATTAGGCAATGAAAAAGCGCAGGACCTGCTATTTATAGAAGAAGCATCCATTCAAAAAGAAGGTATATATCCTAATCCTGCAGAAGGAATGGTGACCGTTATCAGTAATCTTGTTTCCAATAAAAACAGAACGATGGCAGTATATGATGCAGCGGGAAGAAGCAACACGGTAAAGGTGTTGAGAACGGTTGATGGTCAGAAAGCAGAACTGGATGTATCCGGATTGAAGAAAGGGCTTTACTTTATCCGCCTTCAAATGGGATATTCCTATAAAACTTTATCGTTTGTAAAAATGTAAAAGGACAAACCTTATAAAATTCCATTACCTAAAAATGTAACACTATGGATTGGAAAAAGACCGGACTCACTATCATCATGGCATTCCTTTATTGGAGTGCACCGGCGCAAACGGCCGTACCAACTCCACAACTAAGAGGGGATTCTAATGAGGTAAATTTATTATTGGATCAAAGCAAACAAACCTTTGGCTCAGACCCTGCCAAGGCCATTGAATTAAGCGAAAAAGCAATGGATCTTTCCCAAAAAATTAAATATGGAAAAGGATTGGCATTAGCATATAAGTATATTGGCATTGGCAATTATTATCAGGGAAATAATGTAGCGGCTTTGGATTTTTATCAAAAGTCTATTACCACTTTTCGATCATTAAAAGATGAGGTAGGTGTAGCTAATATCCTAAGCAATATTGGAGCTATTTATAAAAACCAGGGAGATGATGCGAAGGCACTTAATTACTTTTTGCAATCGCTGGAGCTCGCTGAAAAAACAGGAGATAAACTTCGGATTTTGACGGCCACTACCAATATTGGTGCCGTGTATGGCCTTAAAAAAGCAACCCATCAAAAGGCATTGCAATATTTATACAAAGCACTTCCACTGGAAGAAGAACTAGGTGATAAAAATGCAATAGGAACCACTTCCGTTAGTATTGGTGCTATCTATGCAGATCAAAAAAATTATGATTCTGCTCTTTATTATTTTAAAACGTCACTGAAGGCTTTTGGCAATTCAGAAAACAGTCCGGGTTCTTACAATGCTATTGGTGATTTGTACAATGATCAGGGAAAATATGGTCTGGGAATTCAATACCACAACGAAGCATACAACATTGCTAAAAAATTAAATGGAAAGCTGGACATGGTGCAATCATTAAGAGGATTAGCACAATCTTATGCCTTATCAAATGATCCACAATCTGCGCTGAAATATTTTAAAGAGGCAGAAAGATTGGGCTTAGAAATAGGAGCTTCTCTTGAATTGCAAAAAGTATATACGGGGCTCG
Organism: Chitinophagaceae bacterium; assembly: GCA_039921625.1. Classification (GTDB taxonomy): domain Bacteria; phylum Bacteroidota; class Bacteroidia; order Chitinophagales; family Chitinophagaceae; genus Flavisolibacter. Next base: position 16,284 of record JBDSBL010000014.1, on the reverse strand, counting down.
CTACTACTTATTCAAAAGTAAAGGAATATAATAATGCATTCGTCTATCAGCAAAAAGTAACGGACATAAAGGATACCATCTACAATACAGAAACAGATAGAAAATTGGCTAACCTTCAATTTGATTTTGACCTGCAAAAGAAAGAAGGTGAAATAACCATTTTGAAAAAAGACAACATTCTTCGCGATTCAGAAATAAAGCGGCAGCGCTTTGCAAGAAATGCTTTTGGTGTAGGACTGCTGCTTGCATTTTTATTAGCCTTGCTTATTTACCGCAACTATCGCATCAAAGCAAAAAACAACATAATCCTTGACAAAAAGAATATGCAGATCAATAGCTTGTTGTTGAATATTTTGCCGGAAGAAATTGCAGAAGAATTAGAAAAAAATGGCAAGGCTAAGCCGCGTCATTACGATGATGTATCTGTATTATTTACTGATTTCAAAGGCTTTACTACTATAGCGGATAAATTGACTCCAGAGGAAGTGGTAGCGGAACTAAACACCTGTTTTGAAGCGTTTGATGACATTGTACAAAAACATAATCTCGAAAAAATTAAAACCATTGGAGATTCCTATATGTGTGCCGGCAATATTCCTACTCCGGATGGTGACCATGTATGCAAAATGATAAAAGCAAGCCTGGAAATGCTAACCTTTATTGATGATTACAATAGTAAGAAAATAGAAAAAGGAAAACCCGTTTGGGATATTCGAATTGGGGTGCATGTGGGCCCGGTAGTGGCCGGTGTGGTAGGTAAAAAGAAGTATGCATATGATATTTGGGGAAGTACCGTAAACATTGCAAGCCGCATGGAAAGCAATGGTATGCCGGGTATGGTGAACATATCAGCTACCACTTATGAAAAAGTAAAAAACAATTATGCTTGTGACTACCGTGGAAAATTGTATGCTAAAAATGTAGGAGATATAGATATGTATTTTATAAGTCACGAAATAATTGAATTCGATAAAACTGACAAGCCGTTAGAAATTTTACAAAATTTAATGCCTCAAAATATTTCAGTAACGTAATGCCATACATCACTAAGAATAAGGTATCCTCTCATAATAACTAATCACTTATTTTATTCCGTTTTATAGATTTCATTTCTTTATACCTTCATTCCAAATAATGGAAGATGGATGTAAAAATAGAATCCTCCTGGAAGGAAGTGCTCAAGGATGAATTTAAAAAACCATATTTCAAACAAATTGCTGATCACTTAAAAACGGAGAAAGAACAAGGCAAACCGATATACCCTGCTGGTCCTTTAATCTTCAATGCATTTGAAAAAACACCTTTTGATCAAGTGAAGGTGGTGATACTTGGGCAAGACCCTTACCATGGACCTCGGCAAGCCCACGGCCTTAGTTTTTCCGTACAAAATGGGATTCCTTCCCCGCCCTCACTTTTGAATATTTTTAAAGAATTGATGGATGATGTAGGATTGGCAATACCGAATCATGGCAACTTGGAGAACTGGGCTAACCAAGGAGTATTGTTGTTAAATGCCTCGCTCACGGTGCGGGCCAACGAACCAATGAGCCACTCAAAGATTGGTTGGCACCACTTTACAGATACGGTTATAAAAAAAGTTTCTGAACTAAAGGACAGCGTGGTCTTTATGCTTTGGGGCAAATTTGCACAAGAAAAAATCGTTTTAATTGACAAAACAAAACACCTCATTCTTACCTCCGCCCATCCATCTCCTCTATCAGCCCGAACAGGTTTTTTTGGCAACCATCACTTTTCCAAAGCCAACACTTTTCTAATGAAGCACGGCATCCACCCAATCGATTGGTCTTTATAAATTAAGTATGCAAATAATAAAAAATATTTTCGGAAGGCTGTTTGCATTGTGGGCAATCATTGTATTTGCAGTAACGATGCTCGTTGCCCTAATCCCTACCTTTTTTACCAATATATACAAAGAACCCCGTCGCTCTATTGTAATGCAAAAGATCTTTCAGGCCTGGATGAAAGTATGGTTTGTATTGGTAGGAGTACGCCGTAAAATAATTGGTAAAGAATATTTTAACCAAGGTAGAAATTTCATTGTAGTGTGCAACCACAATTCTTTTATGGATGTGCCACTATCCAGCCCGGGCATACCGCAAGCCAACAAAACTATTGCTAAGATTGAAATGGCCCGAATTCCGGTATTCGGTATTATGTATAAAAGAGGCAGTGTGTTAGTAGATAGAAAAGATGAACAAAGCCGCAAGAATAGTTTTGCAAAAATGAAGGAAGTATTGGCCATGGGGCTGCATATGTGCATCTACCCGGAAGGCACCCGCAACAAAACATCTGAACCAATGCAACGCTTTCATGATGGAGCTTTCAAATTGTCTGCCGCTACCAATACTCCTATTCTTCCTGCTGTTATTTTCAATACCGCTAAGGTGCTTCCTCGTGGCAAAGCTTTTTATTTTTGGCCCACACGTATAGAAATGCATTTCTTGCCTCCGGTAGCTGCGCAAGAATCTGTAGAAACTTTAAAGAATACAACCTTTGAGATAATGAAGGCTTATTACACCGCACACAAGCATTAATAATTATAAAAAGTTCTTGTCCGGTTGATCCGCAGATCTTGTAAGATGGATGATTTGGGATTGATGGTAATATTAAAAAACCGGTATTGGCCAATGGGTGTCACTCCTATAGACATTTGCCAGCAATGCATCTCGCGGGATATGGACATGGTAAATGTTTGGATCTTCCAGGTTTTGAAATCATAATATCCATTGGTGGTAAAGTTCCATTTAGGGGTTAAACTAAAACTTGTATTAAAACTGGTGTTTGCATTAAATTCATTTTGGTAACCACTATAATCAGGCTTTAAAACCTTAGAGAAATAAAGTGAAAACGATAGTGATATTGTCCAGGGAATATTAAAGTCCACAAATTCTGCCGGGTTCCTCCGCATGTAATCCTGAAGTCTTTCCTGGTCACCAAGTAATGAAGGATCGGTCATAGCCGTAGCGGCCGATTTTTTATTCTGTTTGTCTTTTTCCGAGTCTTTAGGTTTGCTTCTAAAATCGGTAGATAAAGATACACTACCACCGGTCAATCTGCCTGGAGTAAACCGGCCGCCCTGCCATACAAACCGGTCTACAGGATTGCCGGTAGGGCCTACACTATAAGGATCTACTGTAGCTTGCGCCGTAAGGTTTACTTTTTCAAAAAGAACGCTTCGGAAGTATAATTGAAGGGGGGATAACTTAAAGGAATCTGCAATAAAATTATAACCGGTATTGAATCCAAAGCCATCAATTAACCGTACCCTTTTAGGTTCCGCACTTGATGTATCCTTCCGCGACTTCCATTTCATTTCCAGATTATTATCTACCCCGAAAGAGATACCACCAAAGCTTCCCATAGAATACCCTCCAAAAAGAGTTCCTTCAAATTCAGAAAATTGCCGGTAATCTCCTGCTGTATTTACCCTTGTTGTATAATAATGTTTTTTAGAAAGATCAGGGCGATAATTAAAACTGAATGACGGTCTTACCACGTGGCGTATGGCTTTAATAGATGAATGCTTAAATACATACGTGCCATAAATAGAGGTATTGAAACCCACGCCAAAAGCCACTTGCCTGTCTGTGTAAATGCCTTTATTTATTACGGTATCCACTTTCTTTTTTGCATCATTCCATTTTCTCCTGAAAGTAAATCCAAGCCATTTTTCTTCATAAGAAATGGACGGGGAAACTAAGAAAGGACCCACGGGAGGAAGCGACAAAGAAATTGGAATTCTATGTTGTGCACCCCATTGGAGGGTATCTATTATTTGTTTAAGCTGCACATGGCCCGTATCATAAAACGATACCTGATTCCGCAGCGTGCCATTGTAGCCAATGCCCAATTTTTCATACCATTTTGGAGAACCAATAATGTCTTTCCGTTGAAAGGGATAAATAGTATTGACGGTAAATCCGGCATCTGGTATCGTTAGGCTTACGAGGCGGTCTGCATTGTTTTGGGTGTGGTTGGCACTCAGCGTCAGGTTGTAAGGTTTGTCTTTCCATGTTTTTGAATATGCTATGGAAGAATTAAGACGGTTTTGAAAATTACGGTTTGGATTGTTCGGTATGTATTGATTGTATTTGGTAGAGCCGGCATTTACATTAGCCGAAAAAGAAGTTCCCGGTCGTGCCCGCTGGTCTACGGAATGGTTCCAATAGATGTTGAATGTTTTTATTAAGTTATAATCAGGATCTCCTTTAAAATTAAATTTGGTATGCTGCAGGCTTAAATTGAAAGCACCATTATACTTATATCTTTTTCGGTAAGAGGGCAATAAGTTGACACTCCAACCTCCGTAAGAATATATATTGCCTCGAAGCGTGACATCATAATTTTCATTTAGTACTTTATAATAACCCAAACCTTCAAGGCCTAAACCAAAATCCTGGTTGGTAGTGAACTGAGGAGGCAGCAGTCCGGAATGCCTTCCTTTAGTTAATGGAAAATACCCGAATGGTAAATAAATAGGAATAGGAACTCCTTCAAACTCCGGGTGAGTAGGTCCGGATATAGCCACTTTATTATTGATCACTTTCATTCTGCCGGTAAGAAAGTCAAAGTGTGGCTCATCTAAATTACAGGTAGTAAATCGGGCATTTTTTATAAAGTAGGTATTGGCATCTACCTTCTTCACTGTTTCCCCGTGCACAAACATTTCATCCTGTGTAGTGATAGTATTTTTTATTAATCCTTTTTGAGATTTCGTATTAAATTGAAATGAATCTGCATCAAATTTATTAGCCCCTTGTTCAAAATGCACACGGGTTATTAATTCACCTGCACTATCGCGGCTGCTGATGGCTGAAAGCAAATCATTTTCCTGGTCAAGGCTTATTTGTGGTGCCGTCACTATGACATCCGTGTACGTAGTTTTTGCTTTTCCGTAAAGCGTAATTTTCTTTTCTTTTACCAATATTACTGCACTGTCTTCGGCTTCGTATTGAAGTGGCGCATCAAGAGAATCTTTAGATAATTTAAGAGAAAAAGTATCCACCTTTTGAAGGATAGAATCACCACCTGCTGTAAGCGATTTGGCTATCGTGTCTCTAGTTTTTTTGGGTAATGTATCTGCAGAAGATTGAGAAGGAGAAATTTTTAAAACAAGGTTTGGATCTTTTTTTTCCGGTTTTATTGTATCCCTTGTTAAAGTGCTGTAAATTTCAAAGCCATAAGTTGAATTTGCGTTGCTTTTCCACGTTATTGCACAGAATAATGCAAGCATTGCAGAAGCAAAAAAGTATTTTATTAAACTAAATTTGCGCAGTTCTGTCATATGGTTGAAACAAAAGTAACCGTTTCAGGCTTTAACAAATTGTGAAGATTTCGATAACAGATCAATAAAAATCCACTATGCTGAAAAAAACATTTTTAATTCTTTCCGTTTTTTCTGCCATTACCCTACTACCTTCTTTTAAAAAAGATACCACTCAAAAAGTTTTGCGTACCGTGATCATTGATGCCGGCCATGGAGGAAAAGATCAGGGCGCCGAAGGACTTATAACCACCGAGGCCCAACTATGCCTTGAAATAAGCAAAAAATTAGGAAAGCAGATTGGGAAAGATATTCCGGGAATTAAAATTTTATATACCCGGGCCGCAGATGTATTGCCGGGTAATAAATCCAATAAAGATGATGCGTTGCGCTATCGCGCTGATTTTGCCAACAGTTCCGGTGCTGATTTATTTATAAGCATTCATTGCAATGCAGCGGGAAAGCAACCCGGAGGATGGTATGAAAAAAAGATCATTGATTATAACTATAAAATATCCTATGTAGGAAAAGGTAAAAAAAGAAAAAAGGTAACTACCAAAATACCGGTATACCAGCCTTACTATGTGGTGAACGAAACTAATGGCACCGAAACTTTTATATGGACAGCAAAAGAAAATTCACACAAAGCGCAGATTGTAGGTAATCAAAATGAATTTTCTTCTGAAGAAGACAGCACCATAACTGTTCCGGATAATGATCCTGTGATCAATGCTTTACGGTTGCTCTACACTAAAAAGTATTTTAAAAATAGTTTTCTGTTAGCAGAGTTGGTGCAGCAGGAATTTGAAAAATCAGGTAGAATCAACCGTGGTGTAAAGCAGCGTAATGAAAAAGGAATATGGGTATTGCACGCCACAGGAATGCCAAGTGTATTAATAGAAACTGGTTTTATCAGTAATAAGAAAGAAGAAGAATACCTGGTGAGTGAAAAAGGTCAGGATGAAATAGTTGACAATATAACAAGCGCTTTAAAAAATTACGTATCATCTTTAGAGAAGCAACAAACCCCTGCTGGCAATGCCACGGGCACTACTCCTGCTGCCAATAAAATGTCGTATGGTTTCATGAAATTGTTGGATGACCACCAAACCAGAAATACGGGCAAGTAAGGATTCATTGTTTATTAATTAAGTGGTATGATTTTTTACCTTACCTGCCTGTTCGGTACATTAGCTGTTACTGCGTAAAAAATTTATCGTTAATTTGATAAAGAATACAGCCACCAAACGACACGAAAACCGTTTTGCATGAAGATCAATAATGAAACAAAAGTTGGTATCCTGGCCATCGTCTCTGTTTTGCTTTTAGTTTTAGGATTCAACTTTTTGAAAGGAAAAAGCATGTTCAATAAAGCTCCTGTTCTTTATGCTGTATTTTCCAAATTGGGTTCCCTCGAAAAATCTAATCAGGTAAAAATTAACGGTCTGGCCATTGGCACTGTTTACGATTTTAAACCAACGGATAAAGAAGTAAGTGGAATAATTGTAGAAATACATTTGACCCGGGATATTAATATTCCTGCTAATTCTGCTGCACTTATTGATAAAGATTTTGTAGGTGCCGCCTACATTACTATTGAAAAAGGGACGGCCAATACTTATTTAAAATCAGGCGATACTTTGTCCACCCGGCTCGATCCGAGTATTTTTGCCAACATACAGCAGCAGCTGACACCTACCATCACCAGAGTAAATGAAACCCTGGATTCATTAAAGTTATCGTTAGGTAAAATCAATTCCATATTTGACCCCAATACCAATAATAATCTGCAAACTACTATTGGTAACCTTACCATCAGTTCTGCCAACTTAGCCCGCTTATTAAATACTGAATCGGGTGTACTTGCCGGCACGTTAGGTAACCTTAATAGCATTACCGGTAATTTTGCAAAGAACAATGATCAGATCAACCAATCTCTTCGCAACATTGAGGTCACAACATCCAACCTGGCTAATGCACCAATACAGCAAACTGTAGCCACACTTCAATCTACTATTGCTGAATTGCAGGGTACAGTGACTCAGGTAAAATCTGTAGTGAGTAAATTTAGTACTAACAGTGGCACTCTTGGTTTGCTAATGAACGATCGTAAATTATATGACCAATTAGACAAAGTTTCATTGAGTGCTGAAATACTATTAGATGACATAAGACTGCACCCTAAACGCTACGTTAATATTTCTGTATTTGGAGGCAAATCAAAACCCGACCCTCTAACTTCACCTGCAGAAAAAGATACATTAGTCTTAATAAATAAATGAGGCCGTTCGTAGTTTTATTCTTCCTTTTTTTCTTTGTAATTAATGATACTGACGCACAAACCTCCGGTGGCGACACGACCACTAATGTAGAAATCTTAAAAGGAACCCAAAGAATTCGCCTTCAAAAATTAGCCAATGGTACGGAAGTGCAAATGCTGATTGGCAATGTACGCCTACGGCAAGGCACCACTCTTTTTTATTGTGATAGTTGCGTGATCAATAATCAATCTAAAGTTTTTGAAGCGTTCGGAAATGTGCACATCAATGACAATGATTCGGCACATGTTTATTCTAAATATTTAAGGTACTTATCAGATACACGAAAGGCTTATTTAAAAGGTGCCGTAAAACTGACCGATGGCAAAGGAATTCTTACTACCAATGAATTGGAATACGATGTAGCCAGTAAGATTGGTACGTACACCAAGGGCGGAAAAGTGGTCAATAAAAAAACGGTACTAACCAGCCAGGAAGGTGTTTATTATGCAGATCTCCACGATGTGTATTTTAAAAAAAATGTAACCTTAAAAGACCCGGCTCATAATTTAAAAACGGATTCATTATTATACAATACCGAAACTCAGGTTGCCCGTTTTATAGCAGAAACAGTCATTACGGATTCCAGCAAACGGTCCATCACTACCACAGAAGGAACCTATGATTTAAAAGCCGGCAAAGCTCAATTTACAAAGCGCACTACTATCAAAGATGGTGCAGTACGCATAGTAGGAAACGAAATTGCAAGTGATGACAGCACCGGCATTGTTCAAATTTTAGGAAATGGAGTTTTAGTTGATACGGCACAGGGTATTTCTATTTTAGCTAATGAAATTTTTGCTGATAAAAAAAAGGCCGCTTACCTCGCCACCCGCAAACCACTAATGATTATAAAGCAGGAGAAGGATTCAATTTATGTAACAGCAGACACCCTTTTTTCAGCACGTCTTTCTGATTTATATAGTGTAATTGATACCGCTAATAAAAAATTAAGTACAAAAATAAAAAAGGCAAAACCAAAGGAAGACAGCACTGACCGCTACTTTGAAGCTTTCCGTAATGTAAAAGTGTTTACAGATTCGATACAGACTGTAAGCGATAGTTTATTTTATTCTTTTAAAGATTCCACCTTCCGCCTTTTTCAAAACCCTATAGTATGGAGCAATGGAAAACAAATAAGCGGAGATACCATTTTTCTATATACGAAAAATAAAAAAGCAGATCGTGTTCGGGTGTTTGAAAATGGTTTTTTAATCAGTCAGGTAGAACCTAATGTGTACAACCAAATAAAGGCGGTCCGCATGTTTGGCTATTTTAAAGATGGTGTAATTGATTCTTTAAATGCAAAAGGAATGGCAGAGTCCATTTATTTTTTGCAGGATAAAGACAGTGCGTATTCAGGAATCAACAAAACAGAAAGTGATGCTATGGATGTTTATTTTCTGAATGGTGAGTTACGAAAAGTAGTTTTGAGGCGCAGCGTAAAAGGAACCTTATTTCCGGCTCATCAAAAATCACCGGGTGAGATGCGGCTTGAAAATTTTCGATGGCAGGATGAGCGTCGTCCAAAAACAAAATATGAACTTTTTCAGTAACGGAAATTCATAACCTATTTATTCAGGTGGAGCCATTATTAAATACATTCAATTCCATTTTAAAACTGATTTATGAAGACTGCTTTTTGTATAGGAGTATTAATTTGCTTTTCGTTCTCCACCAATCTTTTTGCTCAAAATTATAAATCGTCCGTAGGCCTAAGGTTAAGCTCCAATGCCGCAGCTATTAATCATTCTTTAACTGGCAAGTATTTTTTTGCTGATAAAGTTGCAGTTGAAGGACTTTTTTCTTTTGGTAATTCATTTGCCGTTGGGGCAATGGTGGAAAAGCACAATGCCATTGGTGGGGAAGGTTTAGCCATGTATTATGGAGGAGGCTTGTATGGAGGGTTTGGCCCAAGTAAGTTTGGAGCCCATGGTGTGGTGGGGCTCGATTATAAATGGCCCGCAATTCCCTTAAATCTTTCTATTGATTGGAAGCCCGAACTTTCCATCTCGCGGGAATTTGGTTTTGAACCAGCTGCGGTTGGCCTTTCCGCACGGTACATCATTTTCTAAACCATTTAATTTTAGTGCAGCATTTTATAGAAAGTTGTAGTCTTATTAGTTAATGCACCTTTTTGTTCCAAATAAAGGAATGCACGCAGCAAATTGCAGGTATTGCGGCTTTTTAAAAAGCTTTTTGCAATTGTTTGCGGAAATTAACTTTATTTTGACTTTAATAGGACTAACGAATGCTGAAAAAAGAAAGACAAGCCTATATACTTCATCAGGTAAATCTCCACAATAAAGTGCTGGCTATAAACCTCAGCCAGGACATCAGCGTATCAGACGACACCATTAGAAGGGATTTACAAGATTTAGCAGAAGAAGGGAAAATCATTAAGGTTCATGGAGGTGCGCTTTCTAAATCTTTTCATAAAGGAGACCTCAGTTCTGAACAAGTTTACTCCTACGTAAATAAAGGAATCATTGCTCAAAAAGCTGCAAAATTAGTAAAAGACGGCATGTTTGTAATTACGAGCGGCGGTACTACCATTGTTGAAATGGCGAAAGCCTTACCCGACAATTTAAACGCAACTTTTATATCCGGAAGTATTGCCTCTTTAATGGAATATGCCAAACATCCAACCATAGAAGTAATTGCTATTGGAGATAAAGTTTCTAAAAATTCGAAAATAACTATTGGTACCGGAGCTATCAATCAAATAAGGCAAATACAGAGCGATCTCTGTTTTTTAGGTATTAATGCCATTGATGTGGCTTTTGGCATTTCAGATAATGATTGGGATGTGGTACAAATGAAGAAGGCAATGATAGAATCTGCTCAAAAAGTGGTTTGTCTCACCATATCCGAAAAGATCAATTCATTGCAACCAATTAAAGTATGCACACTTAAAGAAATTGATATATTAATTACCGAATTACCATCCAGCGATCCCTTGTTAAAACCATATGTAGAAGCGGGCATTACCGTTTTGTAAAATCATTTTCTATTTAAAACCAACGATTAAAATTTTTTATTGTTTAATTTTTAATTTTCTGTTTATGAATGTTTTTAAACGGCTGCTTGTAGCTGCATTCTTCTTGCTAGGTTGTATGGCCACAGAAGCGCAGATCAGGCAAATTTCAGGTACTATTCTTTCTGCAGATGAAAGCAAACCATTGCAGGGAGTAACAGTTTTAAACCGGCAAACAAATCAGCGGACCCAAACAAATAGCGTGGGTTATTACACCATCGGGGCACAGCCGGGTCAGCAATTAGTATTTACGTTTGTTGGTTATTCTTCACAAACTTTTACGGTAGGTGAAGCAGGCAACATCAGTTTTAAGCTATCTCAGGAAGATAAGCAACTTGAGCAAGTGGTGGTCACTGCCTTAGGTATCAACCGATCAAAAAGATCATTGGGTTATGCAGCTAATGATGTAAAAGGGGAAGACCTGGCGCAAACACAACGTGATAATTTTATTAATGGTTTGGCAGGCCGTGTACCGGGCGTTACTATCAGCGGTACTAATGGAGCTCCCGGAAGTTCCACTTCTATTGTATTGCGTGGAATCAACTCTTTGAGCGGAAGCAACCAGCCCCTTTTTGTAATTGATGGTTTACCGGTAAATAACCAAACCTTCAATGCCAATAATATGGTGAGCCAAACAGAGAACAGAACGGTAGATTTTTCTAACCGTATTTCTGATTTGAACCCGGAAGATTTGGAAAGTGTTACGATATTAAAAGGTCCGGAAGCTGCTGCACTTTATGGCATTGATGCAGCTAATGGAGCCATTGTAATTACTACAAAAAAAGGTAAGGCTGGAAAAGGTACTATCAGCTATAGCTTTAATTATGGGGTAGAAAAAGTCGGACGGCTACCTGAGTTTGAAAATAAATACATGAGAGGAAGCAACGGTATTTTAAATGCAAATACTTATGCTCGCTTTGGTCCTAAATTTCCAGACGGAACTCAGTTCTATGACAACCTGAACAACTTTTTTCAAGATGGACATGTGCAGAAACACAACCTTGCTTTAGAAGGTGGTGCTTCGGGATATACCTACAGTTTATCTACTTCGTTTAGTTCTCGCTCCGGTGTAGTTCCTAATACAAAATATGACCGCTCAAACATTTCTTTGAATGGTACAGCGCAAATATTTAAAAATTTTAGAGCAGAAACCAATCTTCAATACATTGCTACAAAAAATCAAAAAGTATCTAAAGGAGAAAATAGTTTCTACCTCGCTTTGTTAGCTTATCCAGCTGATGAAAACATGGTTGATTATTTAACCCCTTCCGGAAACAGGAAAAAGCTTTTGACCGGAAGTGAAATTGAAAATCCATTTTTTGATGTGAACAAGAATGACCTTCATGACAGAGGCAACAGGGTGATCAGCAACTTGGGTTTAATCTTTGATCCGTTTACCTGGCTGTCTTTCACTGCAAGGATCGGTGTTGACGTTTCCAATAATCAATACACTGTTTTATACCATCCAGAATCAAACAGAGCGGGTGGTGCCATCAATGGTAGTTTAAACATTGCCAATCAAACCAATCGGGTAACTACAGCTCAGTATTTTGGAACAGTGAAGAAAAACTTATTGAGTGATAAGTTGCGCACCACATTAAGAATTGGTAGTGCGGTGTATGATTTCAATGACAATGTGAGTGCTGTTTATGGTGAAAATTTCTTAGAGCCGAATTTTAATTCCATTAATAATACAACGATCACTACGCAACGTACCAAAACAGTTGACGCAAGAAAAAGAGTAGTTGGTGTGTTTGGTGATTTCAATATTAACTACAGCAACTTCTTGTACATCACTGCTACCGGAAGAAATGACTTTACTTCTACCCTTCCAATTACGAACAATTCATTCTTCTATCCTTCTTTAAGTACTTCATTTGTATTTTCTGAATTTTTGAAAAATACTTCAATAGGAAATGTATTGACGTTAGGAAGAATTAGAGGTTCTATAGCCCAGGTGGGTAAAGATGCTTCTCCTTATTCTACCAATCCTTCCCTTGAAGCACAAGGTGTAACTGGTGGGGGTTTTGCTTATGGGTTTACAGCACCAAATCCTTTGCTACGTCCGGAAAAAGTAACGTCCAGAGAAATAGGTACTGAACTTCAGTTTTTCAAAAATCGTTTAGGATTTGACGGAGCATATTATAAAAGCAAAAGTGTTGATCAGATCATTAATGGTTTAAGAATTAGTTATGGCACCGGCTTTATTTTGAAAAATATAAATGGTGGTGAAATTGAAAATTCTGGTGTTGAACTATTGTTACGCGGTACTCCGGTGCAATCGAAAAATTTTGCATGGGATGCGAACGTAAACTTCACAAAAACAAAAAGCAAACTTTCTAAATTACCAGCTGGTGTTTCTGAATTTTACAATTCTGATACTTGGCTTTATGGCAACGTACGTAACGGTGCCCGCTTAGGTGGTCCGCTTACTACTTTCACTGGTCGCTTTACTTATACCTACAATACCAATGGTGATTTGTTGATCAATCCGGCTAATGGTTTGCCAAGCATATTGGACAACTCAAGCTGGCCTGTGGTTGGCAATCGTAATCCTGATTTTAAAATGGGTGTGTATAATAGTCTTACGTTCAAAGGCATCAACCTGAATTTCCTTTGGGATATTAAAAAAGGTGGTGATGTATTTAATGCTACCGGTTTATACTTGTATAATCTAGGGTTACATCCAAAATCATTGCAGGACCGTGAAGCAGAAGTTATTTTTAAAGGAGTATTAAAGGATGGTTTGGAAAACACTTCTAACCCAACGCCGAACAACGTAAGCATTATTCCTTATTACAATAACAATTTTTATTCTTCTTCTGTAATTGACCAGGAATTTATTGAGCGCAATGTTAATTGGGTTCGTTTAAGAGATGTGACCTTAAGCTATCAGGTACCGGCTAAATTTTTATCAAGCCGTCGCTTATTTAAAACAGCATCTATTGGTTTGACAGCTACTGACCTCTTCTTATTTACCAATTATACCGGAGGTGATCCAGGTGTGAATGGAACAACCGTAGCAACTGGTGGTAGTGGAAGTTCAGGTTTTGATTATGGCAACTTGCCGGTGGGCAGAGCTTTTAATATTAATGTGCGTGTTGGGTTATAATTAAAAAAATATAAGTAATGAAAAAAATACATTTTCTCGTAATAGGATTTTTTATGATTGCAGCATCGGGGTGCAAAAAATTCCTTGATGTAAATAAAAATCCAAATGGCCCCTCTTCGGCCGACCCTGCTCTTTACCTTCCTTCTATATTGAATCAATATGCGGCAGGTCTTCAGTTAGACGCAAGGCTCATTGGTCCTTATGTACAAAACTTCCAACACTCATCTGCCGGTGTGTCTTATGACTTGCATGGATATGCAAAATCAAGTGACTTTGGTGGTGATTTTTGGAGAAGTGTTTATTGGAGAGGTGGAATGAATACCATTGACATGATCAACAACGCAAGAACACAAAAGAAGTGGGACATTGTTGGTGCCGGTTTAGCATTACAGGCTTACGGCTGGCAAATGCTTACTGATTATACAGGACCATTGATCTTGAAGCAAGCTTTTGACCCTGCAAGAAACTTGTTTGATTATGATTCTCAGGATACCGTTTATGCATTTGTGGAAAGACAATGCCGTGAAGCTATTGCAGAATTAGATAAAACAACTGATGGTATCGGTTCTCCTCTTTTTACAAAGTTTGATTTAATGTATAAAGGAGACCGTACTAAATGGAAGAAATTTGTTTATGGCATTTTAGCAATTAATGCGCATCACCTAATAAAGAAAGCATCCTATAATGCTGATTCGGTAATCGCTTTTGTTGATCGCTCATTAGCCAGTAATGCAGATGACGCTTTAGTGCCTTTTGCAGGTACAAGTTCTGCGGATGCAAGTGCCTTCGGCCCCCGTCGTCAAAACTTTGGTGTGTACGGACAGTCAGCCTTCATCGTTCGCTTGACCGATGGAACTGTTTTTGGAGGAGTAAAAGATCCTCGGCAACCAATCATGTTAGCAGCATCTCTGGATAGTGCTTTTAGAGGATTAACTCCAGGTAATGGTCAGTCTTCAGCATTAAATGCGGCAAAAAATGGCGTTCGTTCTGTTTGGGGAGCTACATTAGGTACCAACGTACCTCCAAACCCTACACCTACCACAACCCCACCTTACCAACCATCTACCTCCGTTTGGGGTAAGTATTTGTTTCAGGATGCTTCAAGTTTTCCATTAATGTCATATGCAGAACTTCAGTTTATAAAAGCAGAAGCTGCCTACAAAAAAGGTGATCGTGCTATGGCTTTGGCAGCATACAAAAATGGTGTAAATGCAAGTTTAGATTATGTACGTACCTTTTCATCAGATCCTAATTTGCTTGCTTCTTTTAATACGCAGCGTACCGCTTTCTTAGCTAATCCGGCAGTAGTTCCCGCAGCGGCTGATCTTACTGTCAATCAAATATTATTGCAGAAATATATTGCACTTTGGGGTTGGGGTTTCATAGAAACATGGACTGATCTTAGAAAGTATGATTATGATGGTAATGTATTCACCTCGTTTACCTTACCTACCACATTATTTCCTGATAATAATAATAAGCCAGTTTATCGTGTTCGGCCTAGATACAATTCTGAATATGTTTGGAACATTGATGCCTTAACGAAAATTGGTGGTTTTGATCCTGATTATCACACTCAAAAAATGTGGATTCAACTTCCTTAATTACCCATAATACTACAACATGAAAAAAATAACATATAGCTTCATTCTTTTTTTAACGGCCGGTTTATTTGCTTGTAATAAGCAAAGCACCTTACCGGACCATTATGCCATTATACCTGGAGGCAATACGAATGTAAAATTTCTAATGCTTTCTCCCAATGCACCGCAGGCCAATTTTTTTATTAATAGTGCTAAGATTAGTGGCATAGCTCCTACCACTACTGGTGTAGTGCAAGGGTTAGTTTTCCCACAGTTATACCCTGCGTCGGTTGCTTATTCCACCTTTACCGCCGGTGCAGTAAAAGTGGATATTAAGGTGACTGATTCTTCAACAGTGATGCCGGGTCAAACTTTGTTGTCTGTAAATCAAACATTTGCTCCTAACAAATTTTACACGTTTGCTGTGGTAGATTCTTTAAGCAAAATATCAACGGTGGTAATAGAAGATGATCCTACTGTTCCAGATCCAACTAAATCATATTTCCGGGTTGCCAATTTTGTTTCTAATTTCCCTTCAATGAAAATTGAAGTGGTAAAAACAAGCAGCGGCACACCTTTGACGATGTCGTATCCGAATTTAGCTTTCAAATCAGTTACTGCATTTGATACTTTAGCAGCAGGGGCCGGTCAAGTGTATAAAATTTATCTAAAGCATCCAATCTCTGATAAAAGGCTGGATTCAATTTCTGCTTTTACACCAACACCTTCAAAAAAGTATACTATTTATACACGCGGTGTAGCGGGTCTTCCAGACAGTACTACGAATGCAAAGCGCCCGATCATTACGAGTTATACCAACTTTTAATAAAAGAGCAAGACATAAAAAAGGCTGCCTCACCAGGCAGCCTTTTTTTTATTTAAAGTAACATGAGTTTTCGTTTATATGTCTTTAACCTGCCTGGCCAAAAAACATATAACATAAAAGTATG
>JBDSBL010000013.1:0-8634 GCA_039921625.1 Chitinophagaceae bacterium | reverse complement strand
AAATATAATCAGCTACAGCCACCAGGGTATATTCTTCGCCAAACATGGATCCATCTTCACATACAAAACAAAGGCGGTCTACATCAGGATCTACAGCAATTCCAAAATGTGCCTTTTGCTTTACTACTTCGTTGCTTAAGCCATTTAAATGCTGCGGTAGTGGTTCCGGATTGTGGGCAAAGCGTCCATTCACTTCACCATTCAATACAATAATATCTTCTATACCTAAGGCCTTTAAAAGTTGCGGCAGCACCAATGATCCGGTGGAATTAATGCAATCAACTACTACCTTAAATTGTTGTTTTTCTATAGCCTGCTTATCTACCAAAGGGTAAGCCAATACGAGGTCAATATGCTTTTGGAGGTATTCATTGTTTACTGACAACTTTCCCAATTTATCAACAGGTGCAAACGTGAAAGCACATTCATCTGCCAGTTGCAAAATTCTTTCTCCCCAGGCAGCATCTATAAATTCGCCATCACTGTTTAAAAGCTTTAAAGCATTCCACTCTTTTGGATTGTGACTTGCGGTTATTATTATTCCGCCATTTGCCCCTTCACTTTTAGTAGCTATTTCCACGGTTGGCGTGGTTGACCATCCAAGATCAATTACATCAATACCTAAACCTAAGAGGGTATTGATTACTAATCCATTGACCATTTCACCGCTGATTCGGCCATCGCGGCCTATCACAACGGTGACAGGACCGGCGTTATCTATTGCTTTTTCAATAAGGGTGCTGCCAAAGGCAGCTGTAAATTTTACA
Source organism: Chitinophagaceae bacterium (assembly GCA_039921625.1). GTDB lineage: Bacteria > Bacteroidota > Bacteroidia > Chitinophagales > Chitinophagaceae > Flavisolibacter. Next base: position 7,867 of record JBDSBL010000013.1, on the reverse strand, counting down.
ATATCAATAGGGGATAATGTATCACCAGGCTTGCCACCTATAGTACCTCTAATGCCGGATATGCTCTTAATCAATGCCACGTATAAAGAATTTGGGTTGCAAAAATACGTTTTTAAGCGTTTGAAGCGGAAAGGTTTCTATTCCTAGAGCCGTTTGCCTTTACTTTTGCAAAAAAAGATTAATGGCAGATAACGAATGGTATAAGGACTGGTTTAATTCTTCTTACTATCATAAATTATATTTTGAAAGAGATGAATCAGAAGCAGAAGCCTTTATAAAACGCCTTCTTTTGCATCTGAAACCTGAAGCAGAAAGCAGGATGATAGATATAGCCTGTGGCAAGGGACGGCATAGCAAATTTTTGGCAATGCAAGGGTTTGATGTTACCGGCATCGACATTTCTACTGATAGTATTCAGTATGCAAAACAGTTTGAAAGCGACAACCTGCACTTTTTTGTACATGATATGCGGTTGCCTTTTTGGGTTAATTATTTCGATTTTGCATTTAACTTTTTTACTTCTTTTGGATATTTTAATACAAGGCGGGAGCACGATGATGCTATGAGAACAATTGTGAGCAGCCTGAAGCCGGGAGGCACCTTGCTATTTGATTTTTTAAATGTGCATTATGCTGAAGATCATTTAGTAGAAAATGATGAAAAGATAATTGGCGATACAAAGTATACGCTACACCGTTGGCACGATGAAACTCATTTTTATAAAAAGATTTCGGTGACGGATCCCATGCTGCATGAGCCCCTGAGTTATACAGAGAAAGTGACTAAATTCAGCGTAGGAGATTTTACTGAAATGCTTGCCTACCAAAAGATGCAGGTAACAGAGGTCTTTGGAGATTATTTTTTAAATCCTTACGATGTACGCAAAACGCCAAGGATGATTGTAGTAGCTAAAAAATTGGAAATAGAGCGATAGGTGCTCAAAATAATTATAATAAAAAATAAGTAGAACGAATTGCTAAGTCGGTAGGCAAAAACCATTTTATTGTCTGATTACATCAAACCAGATACTATTTTTTCTTGTTATTTAGCAGCATCCATTTAGCCGTTTCATAATAGGCAGAAGTAAGCTCAGACATCTTATTTTTCAGGGAATCCTCTTGTCCTTTTGAAAGGTTCGTTTCTTTTTTAAAGAAGTGAAGTTCTTCCTGTTTGAAGTTTAGGTTTTTAGTAAAATAAAAAGAATCACTCACCATGCCGATGCGGCCTTCATCGTGATGAATAATAAAAGCATAATGCGCTTCCGGGCTGCGGCTCAATAAATTTCTACCAAGTGTGGTATTGGTATAATGCTGGCCGGACAAAGAAGCAATGGTGGGGAGTAGATCTATTTGAGACACGGTCTCCTTACGTATTTGCGGTTTCAACAAAGACGGGGCATAAAATAATAGTGGCACATGTTCATCTGTTAACCTTTCCGTAGTCCATGCATCCGGGTACATAGCAGTGGCATTTCCCGCCACCCCATGGTCACCTACAAATACGAAAATGGTGTTTTTAAAATAGGCTTCTTTTTGAGCCGCTTCCATAAACTTTTGAAAACAATAATCTGCATACCGAAAGGAATTATATTCCTCTGCGGATTCAAAACCATACCGCACCAGGGTATCAAGAGGCAACCATTTTTTTTCAAAGTCTTTGTCCTCTTCCGGTATCATATAAGGGCGGTGGTTATCAGCCGTTTGAATAATGGCGAAAAAAGGTCCTTTCTCTTTTTTAAGGTTTTCATTTGCTTCCAGAAAAAGATCCTTATCGCTGATGCCCCAAACGTTTATAGGCTTTGCTTTAAATTTTCCTTCCGTTATTAAATTAAGGCCCTCTACATTTTTTAATAATCCTTCAAAATTGTTGAACGATGGATTGCCTCCTAAGAAGTAAAATTTCTGATAGTCTTTAAAATCATTAATGATGGTGTGTTGGTCCAATGCTTCCGGATTGCGGGTAGAAAACTTGGACAATTGAACATCCGGAATGCCGGTAACAGTAGCAAAAAGCCCGCGGGCAGTAGAGAAATGGGGTGTAAAACAGCGTTCAAAAAAAATACCACCTTCACTTAATGTTTTGAAAAAGGGTGTTGCATTCATTGGGTTTCCGCTCATGCTGCTTTTATACATGCTAAACGATTCACAAAGAACAATAACCACATTGGGCCGGGTGCTTACTGAATATTCGGTGGGCCCTGCCTCCCGGTTGTAGGAGAAATGCGCTGATTTTAAATTCATCCATTCCGCCATCAATGGAAAATAACTTTTGGCCTTTCCATCATCATTTTGCGGATTACGAAATTTTAAAGTGGTAAAAAAATTTTGAAGGGGATTGAGTGCCAGGTACGATTTAAAACTGTCGTGCAGATTAAACGCATTGATCCACTTTAGCGGTTGCCTACTGGCACTTCCATACATCAATCCACCAAGAACCACCACACTTACTAAAAACCATTTGCGACGGTAAGGAATACCTCTGCCATCTGTTTTAGAAATTATATAAATATGGCTTTTCCGAAACATCCATTTTAAAAGGAGTACGGCTACTACAAGCGCGGCAATAAACCACAGCAAAGGATAGGATTCCCAAAGCATGGAAAGAGAGATACCCGGATCTTCAGCAAAGTTGAGCGCACTGGCATTTAATCGCGTTTTGTTGTACGAAAAGCAACCAAAGTCGGCGGCAAAAAAGAAGAAAACTATAAAGGTGACAACAGCCAAATACCAGGTCCAGTACTTCCGGTTGCGCAGAGAATAAAAAGGAGAATATTCTGGGCGCAAACTTACCAGCAGTATGGGCATTAATAGAAAGGCAATCCAACGCAGATCAAAACGTAAGCCTAATAAAAAAGTAGGGAAAAGGTCAAAAACAGATTCTTCTTCCGGCCGAAAAGCCAAAAATGTTACCAGTCTAAAAAAGGTGAACATTAAAATGTAAATGACCAATAAATTGATTACCCAAAGAACGGTTTTGGGTAATTTCATTCGTAACAGCATGGTGTATAAAACGAATAAGGAAGAATTTGTTGTGCAAAAAAAAGCTAATTAGCCTACAGCGCCAATAATAATCGCTTATCCCGCTATTTTCTTCACTTACATTTGTTTTATGGTGCCTTTTTTAACCCTCTCTTTTTGGCAGCAATTGGAGCAATGGGATCAATGGCTTTTTTTAAAAATAAATTCTGATTGGACTAATTCCTTTTTCGATACAGTACTTCCTTTTCTCCGTGATTCTGTTTTTTGGGCTCCTCTTTACCTCTTCATTTTCGTGTTCCTTGTTTTTAATTATGGGAAAAAAGGAGTTTGGTGGGCTATTGCTTTTTTATGTACAGTAGCCTTGGCAGACATAGTCAGCAGCCGGTTTTTTAAAGAATTTTTTGAACGCTTAAGGCCTTGCCAGGATCCACTTTTGCAAGAACAAGTGCGACTCTTATTAAAACGGTGCGCTGGAGGCTATAGTTTTACATCTTCTCATGCAGCCAATCATTTTGGCATCGCTACATTCATTAGCTGTACCTTCTTTACTACCTTTGGCCGCTGGATATACTTAAGTTACCTGTGGGCCTTTTTTATTTCCTACGCTCAAATCTATGTCGGGGTACATTACCCGCTTGATGTGGCCGGGGGAGCTGCTATTGGCACGTTGGCAGGACTTTTGACAGCATGGATATTTAATAACAAATGGGGTAGCTTTACCTTAGCTAAATAATAGAAAGTCGGTAAATGGAAATTTTTATATTGCTCGGTCTCATATTAGTAAATGGTCTTTTTGTAATGTCGGAAATTGCCCTCGTATCGGCACGGAAACCCCGGCTGGAGCTCATGGCAGAAAAGGGAGATATAAAAGCAAGAAATGCATTAAACCTTTCCAACAACCCGGATATTTTTCTTTCTGCGGCCCAAATTGGTATCACCTTGATTGCTATTTTAACCGGTGTGTACTCCGGCGAAAAATTCAGCCACTACTTAAAACCGTCTTTAGAAAAAATTCCAATGCTACTGCCGTATGCTCAAACCATATCTACTTCCATTGTTGTAATAATTGTAACATTTTTATCTATCATTTTTGGTGAGTTAATTCCAAAACGGCTAGGGCTTTTAAATGCAGAAAAGATCGCTAAAATGATGGCTGGTCCTATGCGGGGATTTGCCAAACTCACCCATCCTATTGTATGGCTGTTGAATAAAACAAGCAATGGCTTTTTCAAATTATTTAATATCCGCAGCAAAAAAGATGATTCTGTAACAGAAGAGGAAATAAAGGCTATTATTTCCGAAGGCACCGAATCGGGCTCTATTGAGGAAGAAGAAAAAGATATGATCGAGCGCATCTTTCACCTGGGTGACCGCAACATTACTTCCTTAATGACGCACCGAAGTGATATGATCTGGTTTAATGTAAACGACAACGAAGAAAAGATTCGGGAAATGATCATTGCCCAACCTCATTCTGTATATCCAATTTGTGATGGAGATATTGACGAAATAAAAGGAGTGGTTTCTATAAAAGACTTGTATGTTGCCAATGACCTTACCTTGTTTAAAGACCTGATGCAACCCGCTCTTTTTGTGCCTAACAATAACACTGCCTATCAGGTGATGGCTAAGTTCAAAGAATCGAAACTGCACTCTTGCTTTATAGTAGATGAGTATGGAAGTGTGCTGGGTATGATCACGCTCAATGATATACTGGAAGCCATTATAGGAGATATGCCTGAGCCTGATAATGATGATTATGCTATCAAGCGGAAAGAAGATGGTACTTACATAGTAGATGCCCAAATTCCATTTTATGATTTTTTAATGCGGTTCGATAAAAGCGATTGGGTATCTGACGAAGAATACCAATTTGATACTTTAGCAGGCTGCGTTCTTTATGAGATGGAACGTATACCATTGGTGGGAGACAAATTATTGTGGCGCGGCTTTGAAATTGAAATTGTGGAAATGGACGGCCACCGGATAGATAAAGTATTGGTCACCCCAAGCCAGGCCATCATTGATGAAATGGATGAAGAAAGTTAGTTGCTCTTGCTGTTTTTAATCTAAAAAGAAAAGCTTGCCTGCTTATTTGGGAAATCGAGTTTGTAACTTTTGCGGGAACCGTTTACAATAATGTGCATAATGTTGATCTGCTCATTATTAAAATCCTGTAATAGGCTGTTCGTTACATCCAGCTTTTTAACGGCCGCAATATTAGCCACATCAAAATAACAATAAACTGATTCGCTTTGTTTTTCAAAACCAACATAATGTAAGGTGGCTTGTTTGCCATCAATAGCAAGAGAGAGATGCTTTGAAATATAATCCTTGATCAGTTTTCCATTTTGAGCTTCTCCCTTTTCAGAGCTTACATCTACAGGCGTTTTATAATTTTGTTTTAATACATCTTCCAGGTCATCCGCAAAAATCTTAACGCTGATCTCCAGCGTTTTTTCTTTGGCGTTGTGATTTATTTCCGTAACGCTTACATAAAAAGGATGCTTTACATTTTCCGCTTTTTTATCTGTTACATTAAATAAAGAAAAGGCAGAGAACAGGGAAACAAAGAACCACTTATAAAATAGGATCACCATTTACAATTATATTTTTTACCATTACAAAAATGGACTTTATTTTGAAGCCACAATACTACAAAAGGTTAAAAACTTGGAATGGAGGAGTTGAATTATTTTAAAGAAGGTTGGCACCATATCATTAGCAAAGACGCACTGGATCATCAACTATTTATTATTGCTCTGGCAGCTGTTTACACTCTTTTTGAATGGAGGCAGGTCTTAATTTTAGTAACGGCTTTTACCATTGGCCATACCGTCACCCTTGCTTTAAGTACGCTAAATATCATTACTATCCCTACCAACCTGGTGGAGATTCTAATACCCTGTACCATCCTTATTACTGCTATTGCTAATCTATTTCAAAAGTCCTTTTCACCTAAAGCCATTCGGCTAAATTATTTTCTCGCTTTATTTTTTGGGCTTATTCACGGATTGGGCTTTGCCAATACCTTGCGGTTTATAAAAGCGGAGGATGAAAGTTTGGGGTGGATATTACTACAGTTCAACCTCGGTTTAGAAGCCGGCCAGATACTAGTGGTGGTACTCATTCTTTTTGTCGCCTATTTATTTTTAAATATTTTAAAAGTGTCGCGCAGAGAATGGATAATTTTTATTTCAGGTGGTGTTTTTAGTCTTGCCGCCAAAATGGTTTTAGAAAGATTACCATGGCATTAATCAATAGAAATAATTAATGATTGAGAAAAATTAAAAAAGGACTTTTTAAAATTGTATGATTTTAACCCAACTTAACCTTACTATAAATACAAACCAGTAACTTTCAAACCTGTAATCTTAAATAATGAAGCAACATAAACAGTTAAACATGAAAAAAATCCTGTTGGCGTGTAGCCTGCAGCTAATGGCTGGTGGCCTGCTTTGGGCACAAAATATTCAAAACAACCCAAACTCTAACCATGGAAACAAATTTGAGCAACTTGGCACTACCCTGCCTACACCCAATGAGTACCGTACTGCAAGTGGAGCTCCCGGGCCTAAGTATTGGCAGCAAAGAGCTGACTACAACATCAAGTGCGAGCTGGATGAAAAGGCTTTAAAATTAACCGGTAGCGAAACCATCACTTATTACAACAACTCGCCGGATGTATTGACCTACCTGTGGATACAGTTGGATGAAAACGAACACAGCACCACCAAGAATGCAAATTATCAGAACAGCAGTGCCATGGGCCGTCAAACCACGGTAAGTGCGCTGCAAACAATGGAAGACACGAAAAAAGATAATGGCTTTGGTTTCAACATTACCAAACTCACCGATGGTACCGGCAAATCATTGCAACATGTAATTAATAAAACAATGATGCGCATTGACCTGCCGCAACCGCTAAAGCCTGGTCAAAAATTTATTTTTAACCTGGATTGGAACTACAATATTTCTGACCGTATGAGCATGGGTGGCCGTGGAGGTTATGAATACTTTCCGGAAGATGGCAACTACCTTTTTACCATGTCTCAGTGGTATCCACGCCTATGTGTGTACTCTGATTTTCAGGGCTGGCAAAATCATCAGTTCACCGGCCGTGGGGAATTTGCCCTGACCTTTGGAAATTTTAAAGTGCAAATGACCGTACCTGCAGACCACGTGGTAGGCAGCACCGGGGAATGTACCAACTATGCACAAAATTTAACCCCGGCTCAATTGGGTCGCTGGAATAAAGCACAAACATCAAAAGAACCAATAGAGATTGTAACACTAGCAGAAGCAAAGGCAGCGGAAGGTAAAAAAAGCACGGCAAAAAAAACGTGGACTTATTCTGCAAATAACGTTCGTGATTTTGCCTGGACCTCGAGCCGCAAATTTATATGGGATGCAATGCCAACAACCGTAGAAGGCAAAAAAATAATGTGCATGTCTTTTTATGGAAAAGAAGCCTATGGTTTGTACCGCAAGTTTTCTACAAAAGCAGTAGCACATACCATAAGAACCTATTCAAAATTTACAATTCCTTATCCATACCCGGTAGCACAAAGTGTAGAAGCTGCCAATGGTATGGAATACCCAATGATCTGCTTCAACTATGGCCGCACCGAAAAAGATGGTACGTATAGTGAGCAAGCAAAATATGGAATGCTGGGAGTGATTATTCATGAAGTAGGCCACAACTTTTTCCCTATGATCGTAAACAGTGATGAGCGTCAGTGGACATGGATGGATGAAGGCTTGAATACCTTTGTAGAATACCTTACAGAAGAATTGTACGACAGTAAATTTCCTTCTCGTCGCGGCCCGGCATTCACTATCACGGATTATATGAAGCTGCCGAAAGATCAGTTGGAACCAATCATGAC
>JBDSBL010000012.1:0-27002 GCA_039921625.1 Chitinophagaceae bacterium | reverse complement strand
GGAACAACCTCATAACCGTTTTGAGTGAGAAAATTAGCCAACTTTCTATAACCGCTTCCCATCAGGGATTTGGCTGTGATATTTGGTTCCGTAATTCCCAGCTTTACAAGATCGCCTTTTACAAACCTCCAAAAATCCACCCATATGCGGTCGTCATTTGCATAGAGATTAGAGCCCATTATTCCCGGCAAAATAATAGCAATTGGTTTGGTGCCGGTGATGTCCTCTTTGTGATAGGTGACTTCCGAAACTATAAATGGTAATGCCGCATTACGGTTGGCCTCGGCTATATCTGATTCCTCTAATGGCTGAAAACCAAGGATGGTTTCGTCTTTTGCTGATAGTGCATTGAGCAGCGCATCCTGAGTAGTTTTGTTGCTGAAATAATGAGTGTGATCAATGCCTTGTTCATCATCCAAAAAAAAGCGAACCACCTTTTTGCGTGGGGTGCCAAAGTACATGGACCAGGTATCTACCACCAGGTCATTTTTGCGGCGGAAATATAATTTTGTAAGAATAATCAACATTGCTTTTAACTCAAGGTGCACCTTGCAATTGCCGGAAATAACGGTGAGTGGAGAATCAATGATATTGGCTGGGTTGTTTAGCATTTTTATGAAAAGCGATTCCGGCGACATAGCCTCCAAACCAGGTAATACGCCAACATCCGTTTTGCTGGATGCTACCTGTGCCAGCAACGCTTTTACACCATAATAAATGGGATTTGCTTTCAAACCTGTGCTGATACCTACTAAATTTAAAAGCGTATTTAAATAGTGATCCAGCCGTTCTGATAATAGTGAAGTACCCATGGAAGGACTGGCCACCCGAATAAAATGGTCAACTTTAATACTCTTTTTCCGCACCAGCTCATTGATGGCCAACATGTTCTTATGATCTTCTTCCCGCCCCTTTAAAAGGTCTAACTCCACATCACTAAAACCAATAATATCATTGGTGCTGTTAAGCCGCGCCACCAGATCGCCTACTAAGCCTCCTCGGCTATGAGTGATTAAATGCAAGGTGCATTGATCGGGCAATTGTTGCAGCAATTGCAACGTATTGAGTAAAGGAGATTCTGTTAGCGTTTTATGGTCGAAGGCTAAAATATTTTCGCCATAGGAAGTAGTTATAAATTTCCACAAACCAGACGCACTGCCTTCCACCATTTTTCCGAAAGCCCCTTCAGTATTGGAGTTGGTACCGTGAATAAAAAGCAGGTACGGCTTTGTATCGCTTTTTATTGAGGAAATGGTTTTCTTCCGAAATAAATTATCTAACAAGTATAAACCAGGTTGCGGCTGCACTTTTTCTTCCAGTTTTTTTGCCAGCTCCTGCACAGCTGCTCCTACAATGCCCGCTGTTTTTTTTGGTTTAAATAAATTAAATACGTTGATGGCCAAATCTTGTACGATACCGCGTTGATCGCTGGCTTGTAGGATGGACGGCACTTCCAGGGCATCAGTATCTAACCCTCGGTTGAGCGAAAGATGAAATATTTCCTGAAATTCCTGAGCATTCCCGATCCAGGTGGTTTGATCTTCAAATTTAATTTCTACTATATCTCCTTCGCTGGTAACCACCATCTCCTGCCGCGAAGAAATACTTCGGGTATTGCTTACCACTACCGAGCGATCGAGTTCAAAAGCTGCATCAAAATCTTCTATAACCTGTTTGCCGTTTACCTGATCATTTTCCCGGCCATTGACAATAATTGTACGTAGCATAAATTAGTATTGGTATAATCAAAAAATGGGGGCGGGTAAAAAGCAGTTGCTTTTACGGAAAAATTAATTTTTTTAGGGATAGATTAAGAACGGGAGGTAGGGAATTTTTGAGTAAAAATTTTGTTCTTACAGGAGACAGATGAAGGCAAATTGCTCGTTAAAATTGCTTCTATAAATGTAAGAAAAATAAAGGTAGGTTTTGGAACATTGGCTGATTGCTTTCTTTGAACTGAGGCAAAGGTTGTTTTTGGTGATTATCCTTTTGTCCTTATTTGAAAAGGAAAATTGTTACTTGTTAGGAAGTAGAATCCTGTCACCCTTTAAATTAATCCGGTATTGTTTTTTATTTTCTATAAGCAACCCTTCGGAGAATCCTTTGGCATGTGGCACATCTATACCAACTACTTTACCGCCAAAAAAAGAAGTGATCTGTGGTACAAGTGTATGGCCCACTACAATTTTATTGACATTGAATAATACTAATGTAGAATCTACCTGCTCTTTGGAAGCCAAAGGCTCCATGATATATCCACGATACCAAAGAGGGCCATCATCCAGCAATATAAGACTAGCCATATCATTCAACGAATCTTCTGACTTATCTATGTATTGCCGCGCCGTGGTATTGATAGTGACAAGAGATCGGGCAGCTTCATTAATATAGTGGGATACCCCGCCATGTAAAAATAAACGGTTACCTATTTTTTCCATGATGTTTTTTGTCCGCAACCATTGGCCCAACTCTGTGTTATTGCTGTAAAATTGGCTGTAATCTACTCCCGCCTCTTTTGCCAATTCCAGGTATTTTGGATTCACATATCGGAAGTCTCCGTTCAAGTTCATTTGTTCGTGATTTCCTAAAATATAATGCACCATTCCTCCACTGGCTTTTGCTTTATCTTCCAGGTAATATATAAGCCACAGACACTCTGCTACGTGTGCGCCTCTGTCAAGCATATCACCACAAAGCACCAAATGACCGGCACCAAAAGTCCAGTTGAATTGCTGATCCATTACTCCTGCAGCGAAAAGCATTTTCTTAAAAGCATCATACTCACCTTCAATATCTGACAGCACAAAGAGTTTGGGCGGCATTTTGTATGCAGCAGGGGGTGTTAAATAAATATCTTTTAATGTTACCGTAAAATCTGGAAGTTGTACCGTTCTTTTTTTAGGAGAAACGGGCACATACTCGAAAGAATTTGTTTGTGCCACCACTTGAATGAAACAAGAAAAAAGGAGCATAGCAAAAATAAAACTGTATTTCATTTTTACAATTTCTAGATTTTCTACGCTTATAAAACAATGCTTACTGCACTACAGTAGCGTAGATTACAACATCCTGAAAGTCATGGTCACAAATTGCTGATGTACGATCTGTATCTTCAAAACCAATTAGAACTTTGTTTTCAGGTGTGTAGTTTATAAATACAACGTGTTTTTTTAAGTTTACATCTACTTCTGGATTTAAAATATCCGTGGAACTAAAGTGTACTGCGCTATTATTTAAGGATTTTGTATTTCTATTCCATGCCTCATGAATTAATACAAACCCTACCGAAGTACCCGCATCAAATCTTCCAATTTTTACTTTATCACCGGCAACTAAAGTGGTTCCCAATCCAGCATTAGGAAAAATATAAGTGATTTTTTTCACGTCTTTTGGACTTTGTGGAGGAGTTGCTGTAGGGTAAGTATAATAAGCAATGGCATCCGTAGTTTGTGTGCCTTGGGCCACGTAGGTTATATACACATCCGATGATTGGGTGATAGCCAAATCGATAGTTTTGTTTTTTAATAATTCTGGGTTTTTCTTTCTTACATCCGAACCGTCTGGAATGGTTGTATTTATAAATGAAAGTAAATTTTGAGATATCGCATCTCTAGGCGTTACTAAATAATTCGGTCTTCCATTATCATCAAACGTACCCAGAAAATCATAACTTGTTTCGGTAAAATCCACCGGTTTAGTAGTGGGTCCCTCTACCTTAGCTGGGTGACAGGCGGCAACAAAAAAAAGTAGAAGAGAAAAATAAATAGGCGAGAATTTTTTCATAAATTAAAATAAAGGGTAAAAAGGATTAATTAAAATTAAGAAAATGCTCTTATGAAATGTACAAATATTATGTGAATTTGTACAATGTTCTATTTGAATAGAGGGATAAGTATATTTACAGAAATAGATAAAAAATGATATGTAAGAAAGTATTCTTTCTATTTTAAATCATTGATCTTCAGGTTAAATATTTTTACCAAATGCTATTCCCAATTGTTTAGGAGCAATAATTGAACGAGATTAAAAAACTACTTCCCGATACAAAACTTACTAAAAATATAGTCCAACTGATCTTCGTTGGTAATCTCTCCGGTGATTTCTCCAAGGTATTGCAAGCACCGCCGGATGTCTAAAGCCAAAAGATCCCCAGGTATTTTATTCTGAAGGCCTTCCAATATTTCTTTAAGTGCGGCATTTATTTCTTTTAACGCATGAAAGTGGCGGGCATTGGTCACAATCACGCTTTCCCCGGATACATCTTTTTGAAATACAATATCCACCATCCTTTCTTTCAGCACTTCAAGGTGATGGCCGACTTTTGCAGAAATGAAAATTATACCTTCCGTATAAGAAAACTTTTCACGAATACCTGCTTCATCTAGAAGGTCTACCTTATTGCCTACCAATAAATAATTGATTCCTTCCCTTTTTAAATTATCCACTGTACTTGCTAAATCTTCCGGCTGCTCTTCGTTTACATCCGCGAGGTAAAGCACTACGTCGGCCTGTGCTCTTTTTTGCAAGCTTTTTTCTATTCCTACGGCTTCTATTACATCATCTGAATGACTGCGAATGCCGGCAGTATCAATTAACCGGAAAAGGATACCGTCTATATTGAGCACTTCTTCTATTGTATCACGTGTGGTGCCTGGTATGTGACTTACAATAGCCCTGTCTTCGTTGAGAAGTGCGTTGAGCAAAGTGGATTTCCCCGCATTTGGTTTGCCAATAATAGCAACACTAACCCCATTTTTTATTACATTTCCCAATTGAAAAGATTGCATTAATCTGCTTGTGTCTTCAATAGCCGTATTTACAAGAAGCAATAGCGCAGTCCTATCAGCAAATTCCACGTCTTCCCCAGAGAAGTCAAGCTCCAATTCTATAAGGGCAGAAAAAGTAAGCAGTCTGTCTCTTAATTCCTTTAAGGCCTGAGAGAAGCCACCCCGAATGTTATTAATAGCCGTTTTATGAGAAGCTTGTGTATTACTGGAAATCAAGTCTGCAACGGCTTCCGCCTGGGTAAGATCAAGTTTGCCCTGCAAAAAAGCCCGCTGTGTAAACTCACCGGGCCGGGCCAGTCTTGCGCCTCTTTCAATGCAGGCATCTATTACTTGCTGATGTATGAATGGAGAACCATGGCAACTAATTTCCACCACATTTTCTCCTGTATAAGACCTTGGACTTTTGTATAGGGAAACAACAACTTCATCTATTATTTTTTCTCCATTTTGCAGAAAGCCAACGTGGAGCGAATGTGACTGTTTATTGGAAAGATCCTTTGCCGGAAATAATTCATTAACTATATTGATGGCCTGTACACCACTTAATCTTATTACTCCAATGGCACCAATGCCGGGAGGTGTGGCTAGTGCAATTATTGTATCATCCCATCCGGAAAGTTTAGTACTCATGGGGGTCAAAATTAAGTTCCCTTAATACAATAAATAAAAAAATCCCTCCTGTGGGGAGGGATTTGAATTATCTAGTATGTTTCTATTATTCTTCCGGAACAATGAAAGTAATCGGTTGTTTGCGATAAGCTTTTACCTGGCGACCATTTTGAATGGCTGGCGTCCACTTAGGAGCTTTTTTAATAGCTCTGGAAGCTTCATCTTCCATTCCGTACCCATGGCTAGTTACCGGTTTAATATCACTTACATTCCCTTCTTTATCTACTATAAACTGAATTACCACAGTGTAAGATCCTGGAGGTGCCCCATTCTGTGCTGGTACATCCGGGTTTAAGTTTCTTCTTAAGAAGCTTGGCCAGTCACCTGCGTAAGAAGCTTCTACTTCTACTTTAGTAAATACCTGATTTGGATCTTCTTTCTTTTCTTCTATGATCTGCTTTGTATTTTCTATTACAGGCTCCGGGGCTACCAGACCACGGTCTTTTTCACCTTCTTGTGTAGCAGTAGATATTTGTGCTTGCTCCTGTTTTTGTACCGGTGGCGGTGGCTCTTTTACTTCCTCGTCTGGCTTAATTACCGGAGGGGTAAATTTCACTGTTTCTACGGGAGGCGGCTCCTGCTTTGGAGGTGGCGGGGGAGGTAATTCTGGCGGCGGCTCTTTTTGCTTAAGATCTTCCACGACCACATCACGTACGTTCAATTTTTCATCAGTTGAACTGGACATTGATGTAGCTAAGAAAGAACCAAGTAAAATAATTAAAAAGATAGCGCCTGTAATCCCCAGAGCAATTAAGATGCGCCGGTTATATGTTTTGCGCAACTCATAAGCTCCATAGCTTTTATTCCGGTCTTCAAAAAGAATATCCAGAAAGTCGGAGCCTAAAATTTTATTTGCTTCCATGTTGCTGATTTGTATTTAAGATGCAGTCCTTTTTATGATTCCATAAAAAGGCGGCTATTTTTTAGGACCTGATTCTGTAATTTTTATAAGATCATTTTCAACTGGAAAAATATCCACCATGGCAAAACGGGTTACACCATTTATGGTCATTTCATCCAGAATATCAACTGTATTCTTATAAGTAGCATCGTCATTTGGCTTAATAATTACCATAAGATCTTTATCAAGGCAAGATGTTTTGTCTCCACCATTGTCGTCCCAAATCTGTTGGCAACTAGCATCGTGGCGATGGCTTGCTATTACTTGTTTGCGTTTATTAATGATCACATCGCGGATGCCTTTAAAATTGGTGGATTTAAAACCAGAAGCAGAAGCATCCAATTTTCCTTCATAATAATATACCTCATTGTTCTTACCCAACATAATGGTTAAGGCTCCAGATTCTTTCGCTTCTGTTTGCTCTTTTTCATTATCCGTTTTCTTCGGCATGTTCAAACCCATGGTAGTGGGCGTGCTCATAGTGGTGGTAAAAATAAAGAAGGTGATCAACAGGAAACCAAGATCTACCATTGGTGTCATATCTACCCGGGTTGATAGCTTTTTTGCTTTTTTGACTCCCGGGCCTTTTTTGTGGCCGCCATCGCCACCACCGGTATCTACACTTGCCATATTGAAAATTTTTAATTGTTACTACTGAATAAAACTTTATTTACCCCTGGCTTTGTACAGTTCAGTACCTTGAGGAGTAGCCTCTGGTGAGGTGATTAATTTATATTTAAATAATTCATTTTTGCGCAGCGCTTCAATGATTTGTTTAAACACGGGATACTTGGTGTTGTTATCACCTTTCACCATTATATTAACCTCTGTTCCACCAAATGCTTTTTTTGTTTCTCCCACCCAATAAATAAGTTGGTTATCTGTTGAGTCTAATACCGGAACACCTTCCATATTACTTTCGTAGCCTTTTTTCTTCTCTTCCGAAAGGTCTAGATAACCTTTTAGCTTAGAAAATGGAAGACCTATGGTTGGGTTTTTTACAAAGGCGTTCACTTCATCAGGAGTTAAGGTAATATTCCTTGACTTGCTTAAGTTGGTGATCATATTTCGGATCAGCTCTTTGTTTTCTTGCTTTTCTACCTGCATGGTAAAGAATACTCTGCCGTCCTTATCCATCTCAATTAACATGGCATTTTTTTGCTCAAGTTCTTTGGATGAAACAGAATATGGAGTGGTAATATCTACCGGCGCAGGTGGCTTAAACTTAGTAGCCAGCATAAAGAAAGAAAGGATAAGAAACGCCACGTCAACAAACGGGGTCATATCAAAATCCGTGCTCTTTCTTGGTATTTTAACACTTGGCATCTGTTATTAGTATTTTGTAATGAGATTCAATTGTTTCAAAAATTCCATAAAAAATTTTGCCTATTTGTACATAGAAGCAAAACTCTGCGTCAACGTGAAACCAGACTCGTCAATACCGTAAGTGATTGAATCAATCTTAGTAGTGAACACGTTGTACATGATCAATGCTAATGCTGAAGTACCAATACCTAAAGCCGTATTGTAAAGTGCCTCAGAGATACCAGCTGCTAGGCTACTTGCTGCACCAGCACCACCTTCTTCTCCTAAGGCAGCAAACGCACGGATCATACCCATTACGGTACCTAACAAGGCAACCAACGTACCTACTGAAGTAATAGTAGATAAGAATACGAGGTTCTTCTGTAGCATAGGTAGTTCCAAAGCAGTTGCTTCTTCTACTTCTTGCTGGATAGCCGTTACTTTTTGCTCTGTATTGTATTCAGTATTGCCAATCATTTCTTTGTAGCGGCGCAAACCTGCTTTCATTACATTAGCTACGGAACCGCGCTGCTTATCGCACTCAGCCAATGCAGCATCTACATTACGGTTAGCTAAATGGTATTGCACTTTGCGAATAAAATCTGCAATAGAACCTTTTCCTAAAGCTTTGCTGATCGTCATAAAGCGCTCAATAGAAAAAGTAATTACCATCAATAACATTCCAATTAGAATAGGAACAATGATACCTCCTTCGTAGATGGCGCTAAAGGCATTTTTTGGACCACGGTGCTGAGGCCAAAAACCACCCGCTGGATCAGGAGTAGTAAACTTAGAAGCATCTCCCATCACATATCTCCAAATTATATATCCTGCAACGAGGCATAATACCGGAGCAATCCAGGAAATAAGGTTACTGCTTTTTTTAGCGTGTACTGAGGTAGCTTTAGTTGAGGCGCTTGTTGTGTTAGTGGTTGCAGTTGGTCTCGTTTCTGCCATGTTTGTAGTTTTTAATGTGTTAAAAGTTTGAAAGTTTGTTCCGTTATTTAATTAGGCTACAAGTCTAAGGAAAAAAAGTGTTAATTAATTTACTCGTTTCTTTTTTTTTTAGTTAGTGACCTAAATGTTTTTAATGATTATATTTTTATCGGTAATTACTAATCCTTTTTTATAATAAAATTCATTAGTACCTGTCCTGTTATTCATACCGCAAAGCCTCAATAGGATTGAGTTTACCTGCCTTCAATGCAGGGTACAAGCCAGCAAGTAACCCTACTGTAGTGCAAATAATAATTCCGTAGGCTACCCAATCCCAAGGCACTACAAATCCGGTGCTTAATACCATGGAAAAAAGGTTGCCGACTAATACCCCTAATATAATTCCAAACAAAGCACCAATGATACTGATCAATACGGCTTCCATTAAAAATTGTTGCCGCACAACTTTGCTTTTTCCTCCAATTGCTTTTATTAATCCTACTTCTTTAGTACGTTCCGTTACGGATACCAACATTATATTCATTAACCCGATGGCTGCCCCTATAAGAGTGATCAATCCAATGATAGTAACAGATATCGTAAGAAATCCAAGTACGTTCATTGCTTTTTCAGCTACACTATCACTTCGCTCCAACACAAAATTGCTTTCCTCTATGGTATTTAATTTTCGTACGCTTCGAAACAACCCTTCTGCTTCTCCCATAGCTTCTTCTACCTGGGTCAAGTCGGTTGTTTTTACTCCTATGGTATATGCATTCTGACCATAATTTCTGTATACATTTTTGTACCCCGTTACCACAATATTATCCCGGCTAAAACCAAAAGATGATCCGCGGCTGGCCAGCAAACCAATGACCCGGTAAGGAATATTATTAATGCGGATTACCTGACCAATTGACTTAGAAACATTTTGCTTAAAGAGCTTTTTGGCCACATCATACCCAAGCAGACAAACACTGGCACCTCCCTGCACTTCCTGCCGGCTAAAGTTGCGACCAGCACTTAATTCAAAGCCATTGAGATCAAGGTACTGATCATCGGCACCAAATAAAAATACATTTGGACTTGTTTTTTTGGTATCAAATGAAATAGTAAAATTTCGGCCGGCAACGGTAGAGAGACCGACGGATGCTGGGAATTTATAATTACCCGCAAACTGTTCGGCTTCATCTATCGAAATCGTTTTTCCGAGGTTAGATTTTTTTTCTTTCCGTGCCCCTTTTTTTGACACCTTCAACTCATTGTTGTTATTGCCAAATTGCACATTGCGCTGCTTATACCTGATGGTAAATCCATTAGCTCCCATGGTAGAAAAACTTTCTGTAAACTTTTGATTCATGGCTTTAATAGCAGTAATAATACCTATCAATGCCATGATACCAAATGCAATAATTGCTACCGTAATTCCAGTGCGCAATTTATTGCTGCGGATAGTGCGGGAGGCTAATGAAAAAACATCTAATGGGCTCATACTTCTGTGGCTACTAAATTAGGAAACCTTCTACAGACGCTACTTAAAAATATTTGCTCTATTATTTAATATTGGAAATGAGAAAGAAGACTCATTGCATCAAACCCTACTAAATGAAACTCTAAGTTTTGATTGTACTATTTGCATTTGGGACAGGAATAGAATAAAAAGAAATTCAAAGACTCAAGCTTCTTAAAATCCAATTCATATAACAGCAAAAAAATTAAAAGTAAAGCCAGTAGGTAATAAGATTTGGAAATACTCCTAAAAGAATGGTAAGCGCAGCCAAACTGATCAAAGTTATTTTAAAGTTTTGCGATAAGGCGATTGTGCCTGCCTCTGCTTCTTTAAAATACATCGCTTGTATTAACCGGAAATAATAATACACACTTACAGCAGCCATTAATACTGCAAATATGGCCAGCCACAAACTGCCTCCATCTACGGTAGCTTTTAGCATGTAAAGCTTGGCCAGAAAGCCTGCTGTCAGCGGAATGCCGGCTAAGGAAAGTAAGAAGATCACCAATGTAGCCGCAACTACTGGCTCCTTTTTAGCAAAGCCATTAAATCCTTTAAACGTCTGGTCCTGCATTTTTGCAAGTACACCAAAAATTCCTATGGTAGCGATGGAATAAGCCGCTGCATACAAGAGCAAACCTTCCTTTGCATCAGAGGTTAATGAGTATACCGCCAACATCATAAAACCAGCCTGCGCTATAGAAGAATAAGCAAGCATTCGCTTGACGCTTTGCTGAAAAACGGCCGTAATATTCCCAACAAATAAAGTAGCAGCCGCTATAATGCCAACTACCAATTTCCATTCAGGTTGTATGGTTCCAAATGCATCTTCAAACAGGCGCATAAAAGCAATAAAACTGGCTGCTTTTATAATAGTCGCCATGTAAGAAGTAATCACTGTAGGAGCGCCATCATACACATCTGGAGCCCAAAAATGAAAGGGTGCAGCAGATACTTTAAAGGATAAAGAAAAAAGCAGTAACAACATGCCGGCAATAAGTAATACGGAAGGGCCGCTTTGTGCGTCTGGGTGCATCAACAGGGTATTGAAAGTACCGGTAGCGCCATAAATAAATGTAATGCCCATCAGCATTAATCCGGTAGAAAAAGATCCCATCAGGAAATACTTTAAAGAAGCTTCATTACTTTTTAAATTGTTTTTATTACTTCCGGTAAGAATATACAATGGAATAGAAAGTATTTCAATACCTAAAAAAAGAATCAACATGGATTTAAAAGAAGCCGTAAGCGCAATACCACAAAGAGTAAAAAACAATAGGGCAAAATAGTCGCTGTAATGCGATCCTACCTTTTCCAAATCTTTAGCGGATAATAAAAAGAAAGCTAATGTAGCTGTATTGGCAATGAGTGTGAATAGTAAAGCAAAGCGGTCAAACGCCATCATTCCTTTTACATCTATGTGAAAAAATGGATGGCCTCTTAACTCAAATATATTAGCAGCAATAACGGCTATCAGCAAACCAATAGCCAAATTGCGGATCACACGATTATCCTTCAACAGCAGTCCGCTGAACATCATGATCACACCGCTGATCGCCGAAAAGATTAATACATTCATATTTATTTCACCAACAGTTGGTGCACGTTAATTTCTTTTAAAAAACCATTTACAAAACCTTCCGTTACATTCAGCAAAGGCTGCGGATACACACCAAAAACCATTATTATTAAAACGATCACTCCCAACGCCAGCCGCTCATTCAAATATATATCCTGCGTGGTGGCGGTTACTTTATTGGTAGCCCCATAAAATATTTTTTGAATCATTCCCAAGGTATAAACCGCAGATAAAATAATACTGATAAGTGCTACCGCAGTGAACACCATATTGTATTTGGTAACGTCAGAATTAAAGATGCCATTGAACATCATAAATTCTCCAACAAAGCTATTGGTCAGCGGCAGCGAAATATTGGCTAAGGAAATAATAACCAATAAAGTGACAAGACCTGGAGCCTGCTGTGCAATGCCTCCCAGCTCAGATAATTTTCTAGTTTTAAATTGGCGTTCAATCAACTCTGCCACTATCCAAAGGCCAATAATAACAATGCCGTGGTTAAACATTTGAATCATCACTCCCTGCAACCCGCTCTTGCTTTCTGCAAAAATGGCCATTACCATGATGCCTACGTGCGCAATGGAAGAATAAGCAATTAACCGCTTCAGATCATTCTGCACCATGGCGAGAATGGAGGCGTAAATAACACCGATCACTGCCAGGCTCATTACCACATCACCCCATATATAAGAAGCAGCAGGCACCACCGGCAACACCCAACGGATAACGCCATACACACCCATCTTTACCATGATGCCACTAAGCACCATCGTGGTTGCCGTTGGAGATTGTTCATACGTATCAGGCTGCCAGGTATGAAAAGGAAAGACCGGCATTTTTATAGCAAACGCCACGAACAATAACCAAAAGATCCAGTTTTGATCTTTGCTTTTAAGAGCTGTGTTATAAAATGCTTCTAACGAAAATGAGTGACCCGGGGTTTGGTGATAAATGTATAACAACCCTATAAGCATCAATACCGAACCGGTAAAGGTGTAGACGAAAAATTTGAAGGTAACCGGTATTCTTTTTTCTCCGCCCCAGCCGGAACTGAGAAAATAAACAGGCACCAAAGCAAGTTCCCAAAAAAAGTAAAAAAGCAACGCATCCATGGAAATAAACACGCCAATCATACCGGCCTGCGTCAACAGCATTAAAGCAAAAAAGTTGTTTGGCTTTCTGTACTCACTGCGCCAAATGGCTATAAAAATTAGGGGATAAGAAACCGCCGTCAATAAACAAAGAATGCCCGCAAGTCCATCCAGGCCTATAGTAAAACTGCTGCCCAGGCTGCCCATCCATGAGGTAGAAAAATGCAAGGCTGCAGATGATTTATCTACCACCAAACCGGCAATAGACACCACCATCGTGGCCAGCGTTATCAGTAGGGCCCAACCTCGAACAGCCTTATTATCTTTTATAAAAAAAGAAATAAAACCACCAATCAAAGGAAGCAATATCAACAATAAAACAATCATAGTTTAAATCAAAAGGCAAAATTGAAAGGCAGAAAATGAATAAGTTACCGTTATCTATTTTTTGCTTTTCAAATTTTTATTAATATATGTTACCAGCACTTGTATTTCTATTCATCTTTTGTTGCGTCGCACACTTGTACTATGGAAAGCCAGTGCAGCATTTTGCTTTTTTTGCAACGAAAAAATTATTACTTCCGCAGGAAAAACTCCAGCACGAAAAATAACACCATACTAATCACCATCAACAAAATGTAACTACCCACCTGCCCGCTTTGCACCCACCTTATTTGCCTGCCTCCATAGTTCACCAGCCTTCCTACCCCATTCACTAAAGCATCTATGCCACTGCGTTCAATATACTTATTTGCAAAGGCACCAAAACGGGTTAAAGGTTGTACTACCACCTTGTCATACAATTGGTCTACATACCAATTGTTGGATAATATAGTTGTGAATGCAGATGTCTGCTCTTCTTTATAATTCTTGTACCGCACCCATGCTATCACTATAGCTACAATGGCAATAGCAGTAGTAAGACCCATTAACATCAACTCAGTAGAATGAGCTATTTGATGCTCCAAAGTAGGAACTACAGGTGCTAAGAAATGGGCGAGTCTTTCGCCGCCATGAGCCAGCACTTCCGGCACTCCTACAAAGCCTCCAATCACAGAAAGCACAGCCAATACGATTAAAGGAATGGTCATTGCGGAAGGACTTTCATGTATGTGTTGCCGCTGCTCTTCTGTACCTCTAAAACTTCCATGGAAGGTGATGAACAATAAACGGAACATATAAAAAGCAGTGAGGGCTGCTGTAAGCAATCCAACAATGTATAACAATTTGTTGTGCTCAAATGCAGCTAATAAAATAGCATCTTTTGAAAAGAAACCAGACAGTGGCGGTATGCCGGCAATTGCCAAACAACCAATGAAAAAAGTAATGTACGTGATCTTCAATTTTTTAGCCAGGCCGCCCATAAACCTGATATCCTGCTGCCCACTGACGGCATGAATTACAGAGCCGGAACCAAGAAACAAAAGTGCTTTGAAAAAGGCATGCGTCATTACATGAAACACAGCGGCTACATAGGCACCAGAGCCTAAGGCCAGGAACATATAACCCAACTGGCTCACAGTAGAATAAGCAAGCACTTTCTTTATATCATTTTGCCTCATAGCAATGGTAGCCGCCAGCAATGCAGTGGCCGCACCAATGATGGATATGATATTGTTGGTTACATCTGCATGTAGGTATAGTACATTGCTTCGGGCTATCATGTAGATACCCGCCGTTACCATGGTGGCGGCATGTATGAGGGCAGAAACCGGTGTGGGACCTGCCATTGCATCGGGCAACCAGGTATATAAAGGGATCTGCGCACTTTTGCCGGTAGCACCCAAAAACAACAATAAGGTAATGCCTAATATATCGGAAGTGGAAAACTTGCCCACGCTGGCAAACACTCCGGTAAAATCAGTGGTGCCTGTTTTTGAAATGATCCAAAAAATAGCGAGGAGAAAACCAAGGTCCCCTATGCGGTTCATTACAAACGCTTTTTTAGCAGCTTTGGTGAAGTCAATATTTTTAAACCAATACCCAATCAATAAATAAGAACAAAGTCCCACACCTTCCCAACCAATAAACATGATCACATAGTTGGCACCCATCACCAGGAGCAGCATGGAAAATATAAATAGGTTGAGGTAGGAAAAGTAGCGGCCAAAATGCTCCCGCTTTTCTCCGTGCATGTAGGCGGCAGAGTACACGTGAATTAAAAAACCAACACCAGTGATGATGAGCAAGAATAAAGTAGAAAGCTGATCTATTTGAAATGCGAATGGAATTTTAAGATCACCAACCGAAATAAAATTAAAATAATGGATCACGTATGGACCGGAACCACCACTCACATTTGCCAAAGCAGTGAGCTCATCTATACGTGAGAAAATTATTGCTGATATAATAAAAGGAATTAAAACGGAAGCGCTTCCAATGATAGCCACTGCGTTTTTAGGCAGCGCCTTTCTGCCCAGTCCATTGATCAAAAAACCAATAAAAGGAAGCAGTGGAATTAAAAAAATTAAATTCTTCATATTGATCAGTTCAGTGGCAAACCTTTATTTGCCAACAGCTCTTAATGTTTCAGCCGGTTCAAAAAGTTAATGTCAATGGACCGCGTATTTCGATAAAGCATGACAATAATAGCAAGCCCGACACTTACCTCGGCTGCTGCTACCACCATTATAAAAAATACAAATAGTTGCGCTTCGCTGCCTGCCGTGGCATTGGCTGCACCGCCTGCCAGGTGGTGCATTTTAGAAAATGCTACCAATAGCAGGTTTACCGCATTCAGCATTAGCTCAATGCACATAAACACAATGATGGCATTGCGGCGTGTAAGCACCCCGATAATACCAATGACGAACAAGGCCAATGATAGAAATATATAATACCGTATATCCATTTTTGTCCCCCTCCCTTGCGGGAAAGTTTTAGAGCACTTATATATTTATAAAGTGCTTTGTTTTTAAATATTTTATTTTTTGTTAGCCGGCATTTGAATGTCTATTGCACATTTCTTGCGATGCTCCGTTCAACTGCAGTACCACTAATGATCTTTTTTAAGATGCCAACCGATCTTCAAAACCAGTAGCATTTTCTTAAAATGTTCAATAGCGATACCAAACGTACAAGTGAGTGACACAACAGACGCCTCATCTATATTCTGTAGCCGGTACCAAAAAATTGAAAACTATATTTTAAAGAACTATTTCTTATTACCAAAACTTCCTACGAACTTCTCTACCTATCTCAAAACGTTCGGCCGCTACACATCCATGGTATCTTTTGCAGCTTCTATTTTTTCATGGCTTTCGGCATTGATCACCACTCCTTCCTCCCGCTTGCCCAATATAACAGCACCTACCATAGCCGTTAGAAATAAGATACTGCTGATCTCAAATGGAACCACATAATCATTAAACAATACCATCCCCAAATTTTGAATCAACCCAATATCGCCGGTGATCATTTCTGTCATTTGTGTTTCTGTATGGCGTAGCGCAGCTACTAATACTAAAAGGAAGCACCCACCGGCTATGGCGCCAATCATTTTCAGCCATCCGCTTTTGCGGGGTTCAGATTCTTTCCCTAAGTTCATGAGCATGAGCACAAACAGAAACAATACCATGATAGCTCCTGCGTACACAATGATATTTACTACTGCAAGGAACTGTGCATTCAACAATATATAATGGCCGGAAATAGTAAAGAAGGTGACAATAAGCCAAAGCACACTATACACCGGGTTTTTGCTGGTGATCACCATCAACGCACTAAATAATGACACAATGGAAAGGCCCCAGAAAAGAAGATGTGTTATACTCATGCCGTGCGTTGGTTATTTAATTTCCTTTCCAATTTTTCCTTTTGCTTTTGCATATTCTTCAGGCTCTGTTACCGGGTTTGGTATCAGCAGATCATCTTTTTTATAAATAAATCCTTCGCGACCATAATTGGATGGAGCAAAAGTTTGGGTAAGGTAAATAGCATCTTTAGGACAAGCCTCCTCGCACAAACCACAAAAAATGCAACGCAGCATATTGATCTCGTACTTGGCAGCATACTTCTCTTCCCGGTATAAATGCTCTTCACCAGTTTGCCGCTCCGCAGCTTCCATGGTGATGGCTTCTGCCGGACAGGCTACGGCGCACAGTCCACAGGCAGTGCAGCGTTCGCGACCTTCTTCATCCCTGTTTAAAATTTGCACCCCACGAAATACAGAAGAAAAGGTGCGTTTTTGTTCCGGATATTTTATGGTAGGCCGCTTTTTAAACAAATGGCTGAACGTAATAGCCATGCCTTTGAATATAGCGGGCAGGTACAGCTTCTCCATGAAGGTCATGGGTGTGCGGTCTACCTGTTTTACTCTTTTTGTTAATGATTGCATTACTCTTATAAACGAATAACGTTCTTTTAAAATGATAATAGTTTCTTGCGGTACTTTTTCTAAATGATAAGGCCGTTATTTAAGTCTTATCATTTACTCCTTCTCTAATCTCCACCTGGATCTTTGCCCATTCATTTTTTCAATAACCGGCCTTTGCATCCTATCTAATTATTGACAGTACCTTCTTTTTTAGCTGCGGCAAATTTAGCCGATTTCTGATAGCGGATGCACTTAAATTGTTTATTTATTCAGCAATAAAATCACTACAGCGGTTAGCAACATATTCACTAAAGCAAGTGGTAAAAGCGCTTTCCAGCCGAGGTTCATCAACTGGTCAAACCGGAACCGCGGAATGGTCCAACGGATCCACATAAACAAGAAAATAAAAAACGTTGTTTTAGCCATCAACACGGCAAAGCCTATCAATCCTACCCACCAGGCATTACCCCAGGCCGCTTCGTTTACAAAAGGAATATCATACCCTCCAAAAAAGAGCGTGGACATCACCACACTGCTGATAAACATATTGATGTATTCAGAAAAAAGATAGAAGCCTAATTTCATAGAAGAATACTCTTGGTGATAACCAAAGTTTAATTCGTTTTCTGCTTCCGGAAGGTCAAAAGGAGTTCGGTTGCACTCCGCTAAGGCACATACAAAAAATATCAAAAAACCTAAAGGTTGATAGATAATATTCCAGCCATGTTGCATTTGCTCCGATACAATGACGCTCATGCGCAGCGATCCTGAAATCATAAGGACGGCAATAAGCGAAAGGCCCATAGCCAGTTCGTAAGAGATCATTTGCGAGGCACCACGTACGGCTGCTAATAATGAAAATTTATTGTTGGATGCCCAACCTCCAATCATGATACCATACACTCCCAAACTGATAACCCCGAAAATATAAAGGATGCCAATGTTTACATCAGCAATTTGCAAGGCCACATCTCTTCCAAAAATATGGATAGTGCCTCCCCATGGAATCACAGCGCTCGTAAGCAAAGCAGTGATCATGGCCAGCATGGGACCTAGTATAAAAAGAAATTTTGAAGACACGGTTGGAATAATTTCTTCTTTCATAAACAGCTTTAAACCATCGGCCATCGGCTGCAAAATTCCAAAAGGCCCGGCCCGGTTCGGCCCTATTCTATCTTGAAGAAAGGCGGCTATCTTGCGCTCCGCATATGTGCTGTACATGGCAACCACCATAGATAAAGAAATGATAGCCCCTATTAAAATGGCTTTTTCCACTACCAGCCACCAGTCAAATTGTAATAAATACATATTAGGTCAAAATGTAAAAGTCAAAATGTAAAATGGTTTCTGACTTTTAGTTTTTTATATTGTTAGTCAACAGTAACTTTTTATTCCCCGTCCCTTGCGACGCTCCCTTGTACTGCAGTAATTCTATTCTTCTTATTCAATGAAATATCTTTCTGAATTAAAGGCCAAGTATATTAAAAACAAAACCTTGTAAAAATTTGCCATATCCTTTTATAACTTCTGTTTTCACTATTTGTTTCTGGTTCATTAATTCTTATTCTGCTTTACTTCTTATAAAATTTAAAATTTATCAATAGGATCCAATTTTTTTTCAACTTCTGAGTGAACTGCTTTTTTTATTCTTCGTCAGCTCAGGCACTATTAAATCGAACAAGATCATAGCAGCTCCGGCACCAAAAGGGATGAATAAAGATTTCTTAAGTGGAAGCTCTAAAACAAAATACATTAATAAAGAGGCTATACCACTCAAGGTTATGATTGCAAGTACTATTAATGCTTTCTTTCCCTTCATTACGGTGTATTGGCATTGGTTGAATCAGTGCCCGCCATATTTCTTCCCATTCCTTCTTTTATATCCGTTACATTATGCCCTGTAGCTAACGGTTCACCAGTAAAGGTTTTTCCGGTTGCAGGTCCATCTATCTCACTTAGTTCTACGTTATTTACTCCACTCACTTCATGAATGTCCATTAGCAACTTTGGATCACGGCCATCCATTATTGGCGAAAAGGTTTCAGTTGGTTTGATAGTATTTACATAATGTCCCGCAGAGATTACTGAATGACGGTCCACTTTAGTGGGTCCTTCTATTACCCAGTCGCTAGCTTTTTTCTTATCAAAACGACATTCATTGCAGATCCATTCTTCTACTTCTCCCCACTGATCTTTTCTTGCTGTTACCCGTAATACTTCATCGCCCCGCATCCACAGACGTACGGTGCCTTTACAGGTGGGGCAATCGCGGTGCGCTTCTACCGGCTTTGTAAACCAAACTCTGTTTTTAAAACGAAAGGTGCGATCTGTCAATGCTCCTACCGGGCACACATCAATCACATTTCCAATCATCTCACTGTCTATTGATTCCTGTATATAGGTAGCTATTTGTGCATGATCTCCTCTATCCAATACTCCATGCTCGCGGTGGCCTGCTACCTGGTTGGCCGTGTGTACGCAGCGGTAGCAAAGAATGCACCGCGTCATGTGCAATTGTATGAGCGGACCAATATCTATGCGCTCAAAAGTGCGTCGTTTAAATTCGTACCGGGTGCCTTCGCGGCCATGCTCGTAACTAAGGTCCTGCAGGTCGCACTCGCCGGCCTGGTCGCACACCGGGCAGTCGAGGGGATGATTGATAAGCAAAAATTCTACAACTCCTTTTCTCGCTTCTAATACCGCCGGACTCGTAATGTTTTCTACGATCATTCCGTCCATTACATTGGTACGGCAAGAGGCCACCAGTTTAGGCATCGGCCGGGGATCTGCAGTAGAACCAGCTGCAACACGAACGAGGCAAGTACGGCAATACCCTCCGGTATTTTTCAATTTGCTGTAAAAACACATTGCCGGTGGCACCACATCTCCACCAATTTGCCGTGCAGCCATTAATACCGTGGTACCTGGCTCCACTTCAATGGTGATGTTATCAATGGTTACTTTAAATAATTTTTTCTGTTCGTCTGCCATCTTTATAAAGTCAAAACCTAAAAGGAAATAGGAAAAAAATCAGACTTTCCTTTTCTACTTTTCGTTTTATTATTAAAATAGATTTTCCTACAAATTTGAAAGTGCAACAACTACTTTATTTAATTGCCTATTACTATCTTATCGTCTTTTCTGAATCATCTATAAAACACAAGTCTTATTCCTATTGTGTTCCAAATAATTTTCCTGGTCACTTTTTCTATTAACCTACCGCCACCTCCAACGGATCGGCATAATGCGCTAAGCCAAAATTTCGGATTTGCGCTTCTTCTCCATTCAGCACATGCCACTCAAATTCATCTCTGAAATGCCGGATAGCGGCCGCTACCGGCCAGGCTGCTGCATCTCCTAGGGGACAAATCGTGTTGCCTTCAATTTTACTTTGAATGTCCCACAGCAGGTCCAAGTCACTCATTTTGCCTTTTCCGTATTCAATGTTGTGCAATATTTTTTCCATCCACCCGGTGCCTTCGCGGCAAGGCGAGCATTGACCGCAACTTTCGTGGCGATAAAAACGGGCAAGGGTAAGCGTATGACGTACCACACATTGATCTTCATCCAACACTATAAACCCTCCGGAACCCAACATGGAACCAGTAGGAAAACCTCCTTCCGCTAAGCCTTCATAAGTCATCATCCGCTTCTCTCCCTTTGCTGTGGTAAGTAAGAGATTAGCAGGTAAAATAGGAACTGAAGAACCACCGGGAATGCACGCTTTCAATCGTTTGCCGTTGGCAATGCCTCCGCAATATTCCTCGCTGTAAATAAATTCTTCTACCGAAATGGTCATATCTATTTCATACACTCCCGGTTTATTAATATTGCCGCATGCTGAAATAAGCTTGGTACCCGTACTTTTTCCAATTCCGATCTTAGCATATTCTTCACCACCAATATTGATGATGGGAACAATGGCCGCTAGAGTTTCTACATTATTAACAACCGTAGGACAATCATACAAACCTTTAATAGCCGGGAAGGGCGGCTTGATACGTGGATTGCCGCGCTTGCCTTCTAAGGATTCCAGCAAAGCAGTTTCTTCCCCGCATATATAAGCTCCTGCACCGCGTTGCACAAAGATTTCAAGATTAAACCCGCTGCCTAAAATATTTTTACCAAGCCAACTGGCTTCTTTTGCTTCAGCAATTGCTTGCTCCAATATATCAACAATCCAGGCGTACTCTCCACGTATGTAGATGTAACAAGTATTAGCACCCAAAGCAAAAGAAGAAATTATTAAACCTTCAATAAAAAGATGTGGTAAAAACTCCATCAGGTACCGGTCTTTAAACGTACCCGGTTCGCTTTCATCTGCATTGCATACCAGGTAACGAGGCACACCATCCGGCTTGGCTAAAAAGCTCCACTTCATGCCTGTAGGGAATCCCGCTCCACCGCGGCCGCGAAGACCACTTTTCTTAACCTCCTCCACTATATCGGCAGGTGCCATTTTAAAGGCTTTTTCCGCAGCGGCATAACCTCCGTTTTGGCGGTATACATCGTAGTTGCGGATGCCTTCTATCCCATCTTTTTCTAATAATAATTTTCTTCCCATTATTGATTCAATATGAAATAGTAAAAATGCCTTTTCAGCATTATTACCTTCCTATTATTTATTGTTTTGGCTTGTCGTGGTTAAACATCCAGCCTACTCCATATTTATCTACCAACATTCCAAACCGGGCTCCCCAAAAAGTATCTTGCAAAGGCATCGTTATTTTTCCACCTTCTGATAATTTTTGGAATATTTCTTCCATTTTCTTTTCGTCATCTAAGTCTATACTTAAATGAATGTTTCCACCTTCCTGCACCGGCTGGCCTTGCATGCTATCACTAACCATCAATAGGTTATTGCCAAAAACAAATTTGGCATGCAATATCTTTTGTTTGTAATCATCTGATACCTCCATCGACTCACCAAAGCGACCGAGTTCTTGAATCTCACCTCCAAACACTTCTTTGTACAGGTTGAGTGCTTCTTCCGCCGTTCCGGCAAAATTGATGTAAGGATTCATTTTCATAACATAAATTTTTGTTCGTTTTCGATTCCCTCTTTCTATTTCTCAAAGTCAAAATCGAAAGGGAAAGAAAGCCATTCCCTCAATCACTAATTATTTATTGCGGCCGTCTTCCGGCAATCCTCAATTATCTGGTCTATTTTTTCTTTCGTTAAATGCTCTTTATAAAACTTTCCCAATTGCATCATGGGCGCATACCCACAAGCTCCCAGGCATTCTACTGTCTTTAAAGTAAACATGCCATCCTGAGTTGTTTCACCTACACCAATGGCTAATTTTTCTTTTATATAATCTATTATTTGATCACTGCCATTAAGCATGCACGGTCCGGTATGGCATACTTCAAATAGATATTTTCCTACCGGCTTTAAATTATACATACTGTAAAACGTAGCCACCTCATACACTTCTATTGGAGTAAGCTGCAAAAGTTCTGCTACATAATCCATAGCCTCCGTGCTCAGCCAGCCTGCATTTTCTTCTTGCGCTAAATGCAATAGCGGAATGAGCGCACTTTTTTGCTTTCCATCTGGATAGCGGGCAATGATCTCTTGTACTTTCCTTAATTTATCTTCTGAAAATTTCATTATTAATGCAAAATGTAAATGATTGTCCTATCAATAATTTCCTATTATTTCTTTATACTATCCATCCATTTCACCAGCTATAAGATTCAAACTACTCATCACAATAATCGCATCGCTAAGCATGCTGCCTTTTACCAACTCTTCATAAGCCTGGTAATATATAAAACAAGGCCTTCTAAAATGAAGTCGATATGGCGTTCGGCCTCCATCACTTATGAGGTAAAAACCAAGTTCCCCATTACCTCCTTCCACTGAATGATACACTTCCCCCGGTGGAATATCTATCTCTCCCATTACAATTTTAAAATGGTAAATAAGGGCTTCCATTTTAGTATAAACATCCTTCTTTTCGGGCAGGTAATATTCCGGAACATCCGCATGAAAAATATCTGATTCCTGCCCTTTCATGTCTTGTATTTTTCGGTAAGCCTGTTCAATGATGCGCAGTGATTGGCGCATTTCATTGTTTCTTACTAGAAACCGATCATACGAATCTCCGGTAGTGCCTACCGGTATTTCAAAATCAAAATCCTGATAGCTGCTATATGGCGAATGAACCCGTACATCATAATCCACACCGGCAGCCCGAAGGTTGGGCCCGGTAAAGCCATAGTTCAAAGCCCGCTCACCGGTGATGGGGCCCACTCCAATGGTGCGGTCCATAAAAATTCGATTGCGTGTAAACAGGTTTTCAAACTCCGTTAATACATCAGGATATTCTTTTAAAAAGCGCTCTAGTTTGGTAAACGCAATGTCATTAAAATTGCGCTCAAAACCACCAATACGGCCAATGTTGGTTGTTAACCGGGAACCACATACTTCTTCCCAGATTTCATAAATCAACTCACGGTATTGCATTACATAAAGAAATCCTGTAAATGCTCCTGTATCTACACCAATTACTGAATTGCAAATGAGATGGTCTGCTATTCGTGCCAGCTCCATGATGATCACCCGGAGGTAATCAACACGTTTAGGGGTTTGTATGCCAAGAAGTTTTTCGCAAGTGAGGTGCCAACCCATATTGTTGATGGGAGAAGAACAATAATTCATCCGGTCCGTAAGCGGAGTAATCTGATATAACGGGCGTCGTTCTGCTATTTTTTCAAAAGCCCGGTGTATGTAGCCAACCGTTTGTTCTGCTGATACAATAGTTTCTCCATCAAGCTCAAGAATATTTTGAAATACGCCATGAGTGGCCGGGTGTGTAGGTCCCAGGTTGATGGTAGTTGTATTCTTTTCTAAACTTCCTTCCGGTAGTTTAATATGGTTGTAATCCGTATGCTGCATTGATTCTAAAGTCCTATTTATTTAGCTATAATGAGCTAATTTTTTAAATAATTTTTCCTCCATCCGGCACTTCGGTGAAGCCGGTATGATGCGGTGCTTCTTCGCGGTTGGCAAAACCAGTACTGCCTCCTCTACCAAACATTTCATCATCCTTATCTATTCTCGTTTGATCTTCCAAAGGAAACTCTTTTCGTTGTGGGAAATAATCCATTTCATCCACATTTTGAATACGTTTAAGATTAGGATGTCCTAAAAAGTTTACACCATAAAAATCGTATGCTTCCCGCTCCATCCAATTAGCTGCTTCATATAGCTTAGTGGCTGTAAATACATCAGGTTTTGCTATATCGGTATATATTTTAAATCTGATACGCACATTCGCTACAAGGTTATGCATATGATAAACCACAGCTAGTTCCCGCCCTTTGTAAGCAGGATAATGCACTACGCAAAGGTCTGTTAGAAATCGAAAATTCAGGGCCTCATCATCATACAGAAACTGAAGCAGTTTTAAATTCATGTCTTTTGGCACTTCAAACTGAAGCATGCCATAAGGTTCTTCAAATGCTGTGACCTGATCACCAAACTTTTCAATTAATCTAGCCTTAATAGTCTCATTAGTTACTTCCATCCTGACTTTAAATTTTTTTGTCCATGGTAGATTATCGAAAACTAAAAAGTCATTATAATAATCTAAAATGCACGCTTATTGTATTCCGTAACTTTCTAATAATTGTTTGTACTGCTCCCCGTTTCTCCGGCGGATGCTTTCTTTACCAATTAGGTCCTGCACCTTTATAATACCATCAATGATAGCCTCAGGCCTTGGCGGACAACCAGGTACATATACATCTACCGGTATTACCTGATCTATTCCCTGTAGCACGCTGTAGCTATCAAAGATGCCACCACTGCAAGCACAAGCCCCTACTGCTATTACCCACCGGGGCTCTGCCATTTGCAGATATACCTGGCGAAGAACAGGAGCCATTTTTTTGGCAATAGTTCCCATTACCATTAACAGATCGCACTGACGGGGTGAAAATCCAAGACGCTCTGATCCAAATCGTGCAAGGTCATAATGAGAGGCCATGGTGGCCATAAATTCAATACCGCAACAAGATGTAGCAAACGGTAATGGCCATATAGAATTTTTTCGAGCCAGACCTACTACATCGCTTAATTTTTGTGCAAAAAATCCTTCGCCCTGATAGCCCGGCGGCATCTCCACCACACTTACATCACTCACCAAAGGCTTTTCTTTAATGTTATATGAAACCGGACGTGCCATACATTTTATATTTAAAAATTAACTCAAGAGGAATTATGAAAATTAATTATCCTCTTAATCCTCCCACTTCAATGCTCCTTTTTTGAGAATATAAATAAACCCGCAAAGAAAGAATCCTACAAACATTAGAACAGCCCAAAATCCGTTCCAACCTAATACTTTAAAATTTACAGCATATGGATAAAAAAATATCACTTCCACATCAAAAAGCACAAATAGAATGGCAACTAAAAAGTATTTGATAGCAACTGCCTGGCGTGCCTCTCCATGACTGGGAATACCGCTGGAAAAAGAAGCCAGTTTATCAGCCGTCTTGCGGCTGGGTCCTAGCAAATGCGTGACTACCATTAAAAAACCAATTAAACCAACAGCAAAAATGATTTGCAATCCGATGGGCAAATAGCTTTCTGCACTGTTCATATCGGTAACTGCTTTTGTTACGTTTGTCTGCAAAAAATAG
This sequence comes from Chitinophagaceae bacterium, assembly GCA_039921625.1. Taxonomy (GTDB): domain Bacteria; phylum Bacteroidota; class Bacteroidia; order Chitinophagales; family Chitinophagaceae; genus Flavisolibacter. Next base: position 1,254 of record JBDSBL010000012.1, on the reverse strand, counting down.
AACATAGACTACATTAAAATGGCCAGCAAAAATACATCACCAAAATCATTATTTACCTTATATTTTACCTCATTCCCTAAAAGTACAATGCCCCGGCAATTGCCAGGGCGTTGTAACTATCTTATCAAATTTTATTGCTTTTTCACTTTTGTTTTATTGGCCTCTACTTTTGTTTTGGTAGATGTCTTTGGTGCCGATGGAGCTGTTTGAATTATTTTTAAATTATTGAGAATGGCCGAATTGGTAGGGTCAAATTCAAGTCCTTTATTGAAATAATCGATAGCTGCCTGACGGTCTTTTTTTACATTGAAAGAATAACCTGCTAAAAAGTTTGCTGCTTCCAAACCAGTGCTTTTATACCTTACCTTATCAGTCATAGATACATCCAGCAATTTGTTGTACGCTTCTACAGCTACACCTGTTGCGTTGTTTGAATCTAATTTTGAAAGCGCACGAGCATCGTACATATAACCATAGATACTATCTGGGAAGGCAGCACTGTAAGCTTTAAATACACTGTCAGCTTTTTGATAAGCTCCTGCATCATAATACGGCTTACCAATAAAAAACAGGTTAGCCGGATTTGGATTTGGAGTTAATTGATATAAGGCCAACCGAAGATCTGCTTCATACAATCTATTGCCTGATGCCTGGAAAGATTTAATTCCTTCGTTTAAAAAGTTGATCTGATTTTGAAGGACACTATCCATTTTAGCAGCTTCTACATAGCTTCTTGCTACAATAGATGGATCATCTTTAGCGTACACATAAGCCTTCAATATCTGATCTTGCCCTACTAAATCTTCATCTTTTGCATTAGCAAAAAGTTGGTCCACATAGGTTTTTGCTGAAGCCGTATCTCCAATTTCCAAATTGGCATATCCTAATAAACGATAAACTCTTGGGTTCACATTTTTACCGGACGCATTCAAGATTGTTTTGCCCAAAGTAATAGCTTCATTATATTTCTTTTGTTGAAATAAGGTCTGCGCTTTCAGGTATTCGTTTTGGATACCCGGGTCTGCATTTTTAATAAACTTATTTGCATAGTCTTCTGCTACTACTAAATCGCGTGGTAGATTGTAATAATACAATTCATAATAAGCAGGCGCAAAAGAAGGATCAGCTGCTATAGCACTGTTTAACTCCCGGGTGAAAATATCCCAGTTTTTTTGGGTATAATAAATTTTGGCCATGCGATAAAAAGCTGGCGCAAATTTAGGATTGAGTTGTGTCGCCTTTGTATAAGCAGTC
>JBDSBL010000011.1:0-4438 GCA_039921625.1 Chitinophagaceae bacterium | reverse complement strand
AATAAAGCTCAATAGCGAACCCGCCTGTACCAGTGAGTGACACAACAAAAGCTCAATAATGGGCCTTCAGCTGGCTACCAAATTTCCCTTTTCCTATTTTTTAAAATCAGGAATTAGGTAAAATTTATAAATCGTTTTCTTTGATTAGAAGTGGTGAAATTATATCTCGTAGGTCAATCCTTCAATAGCGAGTTCGGTATTATAAAATACTTCTTGCGACTCTTGCTGAAAGGCATCTAAAGTGCTGTACTTGGAACTAAAATGGCCGATCAATAATTTATTCACCATCGCTTTGCGGGCTATAGTAGCCGCTTGTTTGGTAGTAGAGTGAAACCGTTCACCAGCCCGTTCCCTCATATTATCGAGGTAGGTAGTTTCGTGGTAGATGGCATCAAATCCATAGATATGATCTACAATAGATTCATCGTATTTAGTGTCGGCACAAAAGGCATATTTTTTTCCTCTTTGAGGTGGAGCAGTTACTGAGTCATTTTTAATGATGCCGCCTCGTGGTAAAATGTAATCCAAACCATTTTGCAAACTATTGTAAAAGCTTACCGGAATTTTTGCTTTTTGCACTTTATCAATGAGCAATTTTCGTTTGCCTTCTTTTTCTTCAAATGAAAAACCAAAGCAAAGAATGCGGTGGTTGGTGCGGAAACATTTGATTATAATATTTTCATTTTCTACCAATACGGCATTATCGGAAAGTGTATGAAAATGCAAGGGATAGGGTAGTGTAGTATCTCCTACGCGAAGCTGCATTTCTATTATTTGCTGCAAGGGATCGGGCGCATAAATGTGGAGCTCCTGGGTGTGGTTTAGTAAGCCAAACGTATTGATCAACCCAACCAAACCAAAGTAATGATCTCCATGTAAATGAGAAATAAAAATGTGCGAAATTTTACCTCTTCGGATCTTGTATTTGATCATCTGGATTTGTGTACCCTCGCCGCAATCCACTAAATAATTGACTCCATCATGAGACACTACCTGGCTGGTAGGATGCCGGTTAAAGGCGGGTACTGCTGAATTATTTCCTAAAATCGTCACCGAAAGCATGGACTAAAATTAAGGATAGGAAGTTATTTTCAAACATAGGATGTTACGTTATTTATTTTATAGACGGAATAAATGGCTAAGCGATTTATTAAGTGCCTTTGCAAAAGGTTTTTACTGCATTTCCATTTTTGGAAAAGGCTTACTAATTAAACTAAGCGTCGTTTAATGCAGCTTAGCTCGTGGTTAAAAATTATTGTGGAATATATGTAGCAGAATATTGCTTTCAAATAGGGCCAATAAATAAAGCTTTGATTATCCCAATTAATAATCACTAAAGCATATCACTAATTTTTCATTGAACCAAAGTGCAACTACAAAAAGGTAATCCAACCTTATGTATAATCATCTTCTTCACCTAAAAGTTCTCTTTCTATTTCTTCCATTTGCACAATATCTGATGCTTCACTTTCTGTAGGAGTTGCATTTAATAGCTCTAGCAGGTCTTTATCATCCAGATATTCTTCTACTGCTGGAGATAACTGGCAAATAACAAAGGAAGCTTCGTTTTCATAAAATTGTTGTTGTGTTTTCACAAGGCATTCACCTATTTCTTCATCTAATGCTTTAACATTCTCAAGGTTGAGCACTATATTCCTTACATCTGATTTAAGGTATTGTTGCAGCAGGTTATACAATTCATCTGTCATATTAGCAGCTAATTCTGCTGTTTCCACGCTGATGACATGATATTTTTCTTTGGTACTAGTTTTGACTTCCATAGATAGACAAGATAAAGAAGGGGTAAAAGAGTTAACAAATTAAGAGTAAACTCCGCTCAAATTTATTTGTTATTATTGTTACTACATCATTACCACATTAATAAAACTAAATGGATAATAATTTTTCAACGCAGGTAAAAGAAATAATCTCGTTTAGCCGGGAGGAGGCCCTCCGCCTGGGAAATGATTTTATTGGTACCGAGCATTTATTGTTAGGGTTGATTCGTGAAGGAGATAATACGGCGGTAAAAATTTTGAAAAGCTTTAATGTTGACTTATACGAACTACGCAAAGAAATAGAGCTGGCAGTAAAAGATAAGACTGGAAAAAATATAGCGAACATAAACAGTCTTCCTTTAACAAAGCAAGCTGAGAAAGTAATCAGAGTAACGGTATTGGAAGCAAAGGCCCTCAAAAGCCCAACTGTTGAAACCGAACACCTCATGCTTTCCATATTAAAAAACAGAGAAAATATTGCTACTCAAATCTTAAATCAATTTGACGTGGATTACGACTTATTCAGACAAGAACTTGGCATGGTAAAATCAAACGATGTGCGTGCTGAATACCAGGAAGAAAACGACGAAGATTTTGATGACGAAAAGAAATTTGCTCAACAAAAATCACGTCAGGGTACAGGTGCCAAAAGCAAAACACCGGTATTGGATAATTTTGGTAGAGACATTACCAAGCTTGCAGAAAGCGGTACGCTTGACCCTATAGTTGGTCGAGAAGCTGAGATTGAAAGAGTATCACAGATACTTTCTCGCCGCAAAAAAAATAACCCCATATTAATGGGTGAGCCCGGTGTGGGTAAGACGGCAATTGTAGAAGGTTTGGCCTTGCGCATTGTGCAGCGGAAAGTTTCAAGAGTATTGTTTGATAAGCGGGTTATATCGCTTGACCTTGCGGCATTAGTAGCAGGTACTAAATACCGCGGACAGTTTGAAGAGCGCATGAAAGCTATCATGAATGAGCTTGAAAAAAACCGTGACGTTATTTTATTTATTGACGAAATCCATACTATTGTTGGTGCCGGTGGTGCCTCTGGTTCGCTAGATGCATCCAATATTTTTAAACCTGCTCTGGCCCGTGGAGAATTACAATGCATTGGCGCATCTACGTTAGATGAATACCGCATGCATATAGAAAAAGACGGGGCGTTAGATCGTCGTTTTCAAAAAGTAATGGTAGACCCTCCAAGTGTGGAAGACACGATTATAATTTTAAACAACATCAAATCGAAATACGAAGATTACCACAGTGTGATTTATGATGATGAATCCATTGAGGCCTGTGTGAAATTGAGCGACCGCTACATTACCGATCGTTTGTTGCCAGATAAGGCTATTGATGTATTGGATGAAGTAGGTGCACGAGTGCATTTGAAAAACATTAATGTACCTCAAAATATTCTTGACCTTGAAAAGAAGATCGAAGACATTAAAGTAGAAAAAAACAGAGTAGTTAAAAGTCAAAAGTTTGAAGAAGCGGCTTCCCTAAGAGATACGGAAAAAAAGATTGGTGAAGACCTGGAAAAAGCAAAAGCACAATGGGAAGAAGAAAGCAAACACAAACGGTTTCCTATTGATGAAGAAAAGATAGCTGAAGTAGTGAGCATGATGACTGGCATTCCTGTAAAAAGAATGGTGCAGGCAGAAACAGAGAAGCTGCGCAAGATGGCGGAAGATATGAAGGGCATGGTAGTAGGTCAGGATGAAGCCATCTCTAAAGTAGTAAAAGCAATACAACGGAATAGAGTAGGACTTAAAGATCCGAAAAAACCAATTGGAACTTTTATTTTTCTTGGTCCTACAGGTGTAGGTAAAACAGAATTAGCCCGCTCCCTTGCGCGGCAAATGTTTGATTCCGAAGATTCGTTGGTACGGATTGATATGAGTGAATACATGGAAAAATTTACTGTATCCCGATTGATTGGTGCACCTCCAGGATATGTGGGTTATGAAGAGGGAGGTCAATTAACGGAGCGTATTCGCCGCAAACCGTACAGTGTTATTTTATTGGATGAAATAGAAAAAGCGCATCCTGATATTTACAATATTTTGCTTCAGGTATTGGATGATGGGCAATTAACGGATGGATTAGGTCGTAAGGTTGATTTTAAAAATACGCTCATCATCATGACCTCAAATATTGGTGCCCGACAGTTGAAAGACTTTGGCGCAGGGGTTGGTTTCGCTACCACATCCCGCACACAAAATGAAGATGAGAATAATAAAGCGGTAATAGAAAAAGCATTAAAGCGCACCTTTTCTCCTGAGTTTTTAAACAGGATAGATGATGTGGTGATCTTTAATTCTCTTTCAAAAGAAAATATCTTCAACATCATTGATATTTTGATGAAAGGGGTAATGAAGCGGTTGACAAATCTTGGATTTAGTATGGAGCTTACAGCAGAAGCCAAAGAGTTTTTAGCTGATAAAGGATATGATCAACAATTTGGTGCTCGTCCATTGCACCGCGCCATTCAAAAGTATCTGGAAGACCCGCTGGCGGAAGAAATATTGAATATGAACGTAAAGGCCGGAGACATTTTAAGAGCTGACCTGGATAAAGAAAATGGGAAAATTGTTTTCTCTCTTACCAACCCGGTGCAGGAAGGTTCTAATGCCTGATAGTAAAATAATTTTCTAAAA
>JBDSBL010000010.1:0-3487 GCA_039921625.1 Chitinophagaceae bacterium | reverse complement strand
TGTGTACCATATTGTCGCGCAGATAATCAAAACCAAATTCATTATTGGTACCATAGGTTACATCTGCGAGGTAAGCCATGCGGCGCTCTTCGCTGTTCGGCTGGTGTTTGTCTATACAATCTACCCGAAGGCCTAACCATTCAAATAGGGTTCCGTTCCACTCACTATCCCTGCGCGCCAGGTAATCATTCACGGTCACAATATGCACTCCTTCACCAGCCAATGCATTGAGGTAAGCAGGAAGCGTAGAGACAAGGGTTTTACCTTCACCCGTTGCCATTTCTGCAATCTTACCATTGTGCAATACAATGCCACCAATTAATTGCACATCATAATGCAACATATTCCATGTAACAAGGCCACCAGCGGCCGTCCAGGAATTTTGATACGTTGCTTTGTCTCCATTGATGGTAATATACGCTTTGCCACTTCCGGCCAGTTCTCTGTCCAGGTCAGTAGCAGCGGACACCAACTCTTTATTTTCTTTAAAGCGTCGTGCAGTTTCTTTTACCACAGCAAAAGCTTCCGGTAAAATTTCTTTTAGCACTTCTTCTATCTTTTGGTCGCGGTCTTTTTTAAGTTTATCTACTTCCTGGTAAATAGCGTCTTTGCCAACAAGGTCATCAAAGGTGAGTTCTTCAGCCCGGTTGTTTGTTTCTGTGATTTGTGCATCAATAGGACTTAGATGCTCCTGAATGCGTTGACGAAAGTCAGTTGTTTTTTGTCGCAATTCGTCATTGGAAATGGACTGGTAGGTAGCAAAATGCTGATTGATCTTGGTGACCAAAGGAAGAATCGTCTTTACGTCTTTCTCAGATTTATTACCACCAAATATTTTAGAAAAAAAACCGGCCATAGTAAGTGTTGTTGGGTATTGTTCTTATTGATTCGAGGTTTAGCTCTTCAAAAACGGTGCTTAATTAAATTTATGCGGCTTTGACAGAGCGGTCAAAGATAATTCAAATCCTTTTTTGCTTTTATCTCTTTTGAGATTATAACGAAGGCTTACTTTATTAAAACCACATTTTAACATACTTTTCCAGCACAATAGAAGTAAAAGGAGGGGGAGGCTATGGGTTATAAATATTTTTTGTGGATCGCAATGTTCACTGCCAGTTTAGCAGCATGCAATAATATAGATGAGACAACGGAACCTGACATAGATCCGAACTCCATATATTTTGATTACAAAATAACCGGCGATGAAGAAAGTAGCGAAGTCACCTGCCTTGTACAATACCGCTATGGAGGACCGGAAGGTGAAAGTCTGAAATTGGATAGTCCCAGCGGGGTGCTACTAGATAATAAGCCTTTGCTATTGGACAGTGCGCAACAAACCGGCGCTTTTTATGAAGCCCGAATTCCTATGAATGAATTTATAGGAAATCATACTTTGACCTTTACCAACTTGGAAGGAAAAAAATATAATGAGGCGTTTCAGTTTTCACCTTTTTCCATTGCGCAGGAGATGGGAGATACTGTAGAGAGAGGTAATATTTCTTTGCCATTGGAGGGTACAAAAGATGGTAATATAATTCGGGTGGTGCTTATTGATACTTCATTTAAGACTGATGATCTTAATGAGGTGATCTTAGTAAAAGGAGGAAGCCTTACCATAACCAAAGCACAGTTAAAAAAAGTAACGAACGGCCCGGTTACATTACAATTATACGAGGAGAAAGATCAAAGAATAAAAAACGGAACTGGCAAAGGAGGAAATCTTTCTATCACTTATTCCATCACCAAAGAATTTGAGCTGGTGGGAGATTGATAGAAACAATTTAAAAATATATAATTGAAGGCTGTTACTTCAATGAATCGAGTTTGCAATCCACTACTATTTTCACATTGTTGGAGATCTTATTTTTTACTACAGAAGGAATGCTGATCTTATAATCTGATAATTTAATGTTGAAGGTGGCAGTCGTTAGCAAGTTGTCGCCGTCCACTGTTATAATGGCTATGGTTGCCACGTCTTTCGTAATTCCATGTAGAGTAAGTTTTCCTTTTACCGCCGCATTGTAGGATCCTTTTTTAGAATAATTAATTCCTTTGTTGTTCGTAATGGTACCTTTAAAATCTGCTTTTGGAAAAAGGTCACTTTCTACATAATCACTATTAAAATGTTCCTGCATCAAAGCTTTTTCAAATTCAAAACCTTTCATTAAAACAGAAAATTGAAGGCTGCCATTTTTAGTGTCCAACACCACTTGTGCTGTTTTGTTTTTAGCTTCAATATCTTCCAATGGAGCAGTGGAATAAAATTCTATTTTACCGCTTTTGGTAAAAAATTTATCCTGAGCATGAAGACTTATGCCGAGGGTTAAAAAACAAAGGAGGGTAATCAGATTCTTTTTCATAATAATTTTTAGTCAAGTTTGTTATTGCTCTTGCAGTACACAACGGTTTAATAGCACATCAGCACCGAGCCCCAATTCATCAGAAGTATATCCGGTACATTCTCCTTTAATACTTATTCTTTGCCCGTTTTTAATAGAACCGATAGCAGTTGAATGCAATGCATCCATACTGCACCGCACCGAAGCCTTATTTCCTTCCGACTTCAAAATGAGCGTAGTGCCCGCTTCCTTTTCAACAGAAAAAACAATTCCTGTTACTACAATTATTTTTCCTAAATAAGTTCTATTTGCTGTTACGGAATCCTGCTCAAAAGCAGTCATTAAAGCGGCTGCATCTACTGATATTTTAGATTCTACCTTCTCCAGGTCCTCATTTTTGCGGTTATATTCTTTGTATGCGTACCACCCTCCAGCAGCCAGAAGAAGGAAGAGTACAATAAGAAGAACAGCACCTTTTTTCATGTCTAATTAAAATTAACTGTCGCTCAATAGAAACAAAGTTTTGCAACGAACTGCCCATGGGTTAACCCATTGAAACTAAAAAAATATATGTTGCTAAAAAGGTAAAGTTGCTATCGCACGTTGGAGCCATTTTCTGTAAGGCTATCCGGATTTACCAATATTAATTTGCCATCTGGCTGCTCCGCAGTCAATATCATTCCCTGGCTTTCTATGCCCCGCATTTTTCGGGCTGCCAGGTTGGCGACAATGATCACTTGTTTATGTATCAATGATTCAGGTGAAAAATGTTGTGCAATGCCAGAAACTATGGTACGTTTTTCAAAACCAAGGTCTACTTCCAGCTTCAATAACTTATCTGCTTTTTTCACCTTTTCTGCAGCGGTAATAGTACCAATGCGCAGGTCTAGCTTTGCAAAATCATCATAAGTGATTTCTGGTTTACTTTCATTTTCAGCGCTTATAGTTTCATTGTTAGGAGCAATAGAAATTTCGTTTTGATTTGGTGCTGATGTTGGCTGTGTGCCTTCGTCTCCTGCTTGTTGTTGTTCCAAAGAATTACTTTTTAAAATTAATTTCTGTACTTGCGCTTCCACTTCTGCATCTTCAATTTTGCGAAACAATAATTCCGGCGCACGAAGCGAATAACCGGGACTTAATAATTTTAA
>JBDSBL010000009.1:0-16730 GCA_039921625.1 Chitinophagaceae bacterium | reverse complement strand
GTTGAGAAAAAGTTTGGACGTGCCATACCAAAAGGCACGGAGATTTAAATTATCTACCATAGAAATTATTTTTCCCCGTCCCACAGCATCTATATTGATCACTGCTGAATTTTTTATAACGTCCTTAAAACCGCGGTAGAGGTAGCCACTTTGCAAAGGGTTGGCCGTATACATTACCGGCGTATCATAAGCGCCATTGTTTGGATCCATAAAAAGATTGTTTGCTTTAAACACACTTACGGTTGGCTGCCGGTAACCATAGCATATTGGATGCGTCAGGTCCATGCGGGCTTCAAAGATAGAACCAGTCATATCACGAGCCCTCATATTATCCGCACGGAGATAGTAAGGCAGCATAGCAGTAGTATCTTTTTTATCACTGTCGGTATTTTTAAAATTTACTTTTGTAAGGCCCGCTGTGCTCAACCATTTCACCGCATCTTCTGTGGCTATTAGGGTACCTCCGCTGCTTACCCAATTTCTTAATTTATCCTGCCCGGCCTTTTCCAAATTATTATACCCCCCGGAAGGCATGATGATCACATTGTATTTATCAGTGGCAATAGAGCCAAACCGATCAACATCAACAATGCTTACCGGAATATTAAATTTTTGATCTAACAAATGCCAGATCTCTCCTACATCAGTAGCACTAGTGCCGGTGCCTCCAAACATCATGATTTTAGGCATTTTTATTTTTAAAAAACTTCCACTGCCCAGGTCTATTCCTCCAGCAGCCAATCCGGAAGGGATACTGTATACGTCTACCCCCGTTTCTTTTACCGCATTACCTATAATGGAATATAGTTGATCCGGCGATTTTGACTGGCCCATTACGCTAACCATTATGGAACCGTAATTAAATTTCTGAATCCCGGCGCTCGTGGCTGCTTCCAATTTTTGGGTAGCCACTTTCACATTCAATCCGGCAGCTTGTAGGTTGTACAAAAGTTTGGGAGCATAATAATCGTCCCAATTAAACAGATAAGCATAATCAGAAGATCCACCTTTTATAGACCCCACAGGTTTTACTGCCGTCGTTACCTTATTGCCTTGCAAAGCGGCGGTGGCGGCGGTAAGCGGAGCATAAGGCAGATTAAAAGCAAGGGGAAACGTCCATGCTGTTACATCATAAAAAAGGCTGTCTTTATATTCAAGAGTCTTTTCAAATATAGTTTTGATCACCTTGTATTGTGGCTGATTAGTGGGCACTACAAAAGAGGATGCCGCTGCAAAGTTTTTACCATCTGCCGTGATGTTGTCTTTTGCCTGATAAACCTCTATGCCATGGCGCAATAGAATATCAATGAATTGATAGGTTCGGCTTTTATCCCACACATCTCCAAATACATATCCTTTAATGGAAGAAGCCGCTGCTTCTTTTTGTACGTCTTTATAAAAATTTCTTTGATAATTCAACAGTTCGCTGCGCATACTTCTAGCAGCGGCAAGCGTTGATAAGGTAGTAGTAAATTGATTACGGATAGTGAATGGAAATGTTAGCAATCCATTTTCTGTATCCTGCGCATGGCCCCGGCTGCTGGCCTGTTCAAATAAAATTCCAATGCCACCATTTATATCCGGATAGGTAGATCCTTTGCCATAATAAAAATCATCATAACCTTCTTTAGTGAAATAAAAAGAACCAATACTATCTAAAAATTTAGCATGAAAATTTCCAATTTTACCTGTCAGTTCCTGGTTCATTGCCGGTGTATTTGGGTTGGCTCTTGAGGGAACTCCAGGTTGAAAAAAGAAAGAGGCATTTGATCCCATTTCATGATGGTCTGTAAAAATATTTGGCATCCATTGATGATAAAAAGCCAGGCGATTTTTGCTCTCCACATGTTGTGCCGGCAGCCAGTCGCGGTTGAGGTCAAACCAATAATGATTAAAACGACCGCCCGGCCACACTTCATTGAATTCCCTTGCATTTGGGTCCGTCACAGCTGTAGCACTTTTGTGCATATTGGCCCAGGTAGCAAATCGGTTCAGACCATCAGGATTGAAGGATGGATCTATTAAAATAATGGTGTTTTTTAGTAGGGCATCTATTTCCGGCCCTTGTGCTGCAGCAAGGTAATATGCAGCTAATAATGATGCATTGGCCCCGCTGCTTTCATTGCCATGTATGCTGTAGCCCATCCACACTACATCCGGCATGTCTTCCACATTCATTGCCGTTGATTTAAAAGGATCGCTAAGTGCCAGGTGTTGCGTTCTTAAGGTTTCAATATTTTTTTGGTTTTGGGGAGATGTAATAATAAGCGCTAGTTGTGGTCGACCTTCATAAGTATAACCTGTAACCTGAAGCGTGATGCGATCGGAAGCAGCAGCTACCGCTTTCATATAATTCACCAACCGGTCGTGTGTTACATGCCACTCTCCTACTTCATGATAGATTACTGATTTTGGAGTGGGAATGGCCGGATTATAGGTTACGTTTTTGGGCAAATAATAATCCAAACCTTGACCAAATAAAGAAGAGACAAAAGATAGCAGGCAAAAGGAAAAGAGCAATTTTTTCATCCGATGATTTTAGAAAGGAAAGATAAAGGAATAAGTACTTTTTATAAAAGATATTAAGCGTCTCATTTATCCAAACAAATGAATTTATATTGGCCAAAAATTTGGGCTTAGTACCCACAAATAATTAAAAACTGCTTTCCAAAAATTTATAAATTAGTACGATGGATTTCGATTTTACACAACAGATAATTCTAGAAGATGAAAGAGTGCAGCTTGCCCCCATGAAGCGTGAGGATGTGGAAGAATTAAAAAATGTTGCCTTACAGGATCCATCCATTTTCCGCTATTCATTATCCCAAATTACAGATGCAATGTCTGTACAGCATTATGTAGAAAATGCCTTAGCCGAGCGGGAAAGTAAATTTCGCTATCCATTTGTACTATTTGATAAACAACAAAATAAAATTGCCGGAAGCACTTCTATGGCTGCCATTTCCAACAAAGACAAACGCCTCGAAATTGGATGGACGTGGCTTGGCCCTTCTTTTCAGCGGTCAGGTCTTAACAGGCATTGCAAGTATTTGTTGCTGCAATATGCATTTGAGCAGTTAGAATTTGAGCGAGTGGAATTGAAAACAGATGAGCGAAATATGCAGTCACGCACAGCTATTGCAAATATAGGAGGGCAGCAGGAAGGCATTTTCAGAAGCCATTCTTTAATGCCGGATGGCCACCGCCGCAATACCGTTTACTTTAGTATTTTGAAAAACGAATGGCCCTTAGTGAAACAAAAACTAATTCGATAATAATTATTTTCTTTTGTCAATGTTAACCATCAAATTTGCAGCAATTTCCACATTATGAAAAACAGTGTCCTTGCGTTCGCCATTTGTAGTCTTTTATTTTCCTGCGCCGACAATAATTCCGAAAAAGCTACTTCAGAAAAAATTTCAAAAGATAGTTCCGTTACCGTAGCAAGCCCTGATACCGCCAAAGGTAAAATGGCGGATGCCGCTACCATATTGGCTAGAAAGCAAGTGCCCGTACTTTGTTACCATCACATTCGTGATATTCAAATGCCAGGCAAAGCCACTAGCGGATATGAAGTAACAGAGGCTGAATTCAACGCTCAAATGAAGATTCTATCCGATAGTGGTTACCATTCTATACTTCCTGATCAATATTATAATTACCTCGCTTACGGCACGCCGCTACCTACCAATCCGGTAATGATCACTTTTGATGATACGGATGTGGAGCAGTTCACTATCGGTAAAAGAGAAATGGATAAATATGGTTTTAAAGGAGTTTATTTTTTAATGACCATATCTATTGGCCGGCCCCGATACATGAATAAGGAACAAATAAAGCAGCTTGCAGATGAAGGGCATGCAGTGGAAGCTCACACCTGGGATCATAGCCGCGTAGATAGATATAAAAGCGATAATGTAAAGGAAATTCGCGGCGTTAAAAAACAGGTGAATGATTATGATCTGCAGTTAATAGAGCCTAAGAAAACGATCGAAGCGATCACTGGCAAACCTGTAAATTATTTTGCCTATCCGTTCGGTATCTGGAGCCCTACTGCCCTACAGGAAATTAAAAAAAGAGATTATAAACTTGCCTTTATTTTATCCACTCAAAGGGATTCTACAGATCCTCTTTTTACTGTAAGAAGAATGATCATTTCTCCTACTTGGTCTGCACCAGGAGTATTAAGAGTAATGCAGAGTACGTTTAAATAAAATATTATTTCAAAATATAAGTTCACTTTCCTGAGTCCTAAGAATTGCTGGCAATAAGAGCAGCTACTTAATTTTATATTTGGTGATTAATTAAAGTTTAAAATTTTAATTTATGCCTGATAAAAATTCTGAAAATGATCCTTTTACAAATGACCAAGTAAAGGAAGAGGGACTTACTTCGGATGATGTGGCCAATGCTCATGCTGCCGGCGATGGAGCCACAGTAAGAAGCAAAGAAGCAATCACCGAGGAGGAGGTACATCCAGATAAATTAGATAAAAAACCAGCTCCAGACCGCAGCAGTTACTGATTAGTACAAGCTTAATTCTTTCTTTTTAAAAGTTATTTATACGCCGAAAAATTTTTCAATGGAGGCTTTATTTACAGCAGATATTATTCAAAAAGGAAACTATAAAAGTTATAATGTCCGTTTTGAAAATGGAGAATATGTTTTTCATTCTTCAGAAAATGAGGCAGTAGTCTTTAGCCTGCTTAGAGAAAATGATGAATGGAAAATAACAGGTCTTTTAGATGCTATCGCAACCGAACAGGCAATTCATGCCCTGGAGCAATACCTTTTATCGCAACATTAATTATTGCCGGTTTGATTAGGGTCAGCAACAATCCTTCGACAGTGGGTATAGTTATATCTAAAGCCTTTTTTCTATTATTGCCAATTTTCTATACTTATTTAAAAATAGTTTTTCAATTCGGGTAATCCAATCCTTAGTAGAAAAAAAGGAGTAAGTCAGGCTCCAATAATTTGGAACAATGTTTGAAATTAATATTTCATAAATCGTACTCTTATGTTTCCTATTTCTTTCTTTATAATATTGGTGGTTGTTATTTCCTACCTACTGATAGTGACGCATCCCCGCAAGCAAAGTTTAGTAGTTGCCAGCCGCGACAAATGGAAAAGATTTCAGAAAGCAATTCGTGTTGGCAATAGAAATTGATCCAATTATTTAATGGCAATTGATATTTTCATAATGTGATCATTTCGATGTCTCATCATTTTTTTTGGTGCGCTCACCAAAAAGAAGGCTACCTATCCGAACCATGTTGGATCCTTCTTCCAAGGCCAGTTTATAATCACCACTCATCCCCATACTTAAAATAGAAATAGAAGGAATATTTGTAGCATATTCATCAAAGCATTTTTTTAAACGCTGAAATTCTTCTCTAACTAAATCTATATTTTTTGTAAAAGACGCCATTCCCATAAGGCCTTTAGCCCTTATCCCGGGCAGTTCTCCCCTTCCAATCATCGACATTGCCTCCTCTAATTCTTGTTCATTCATTCCAAACTTTGTTTCTTCCTGAGCTATGTGCATTTGAAGTAAAACATCAATAGTTTTATTGTTTTTAATACCTTGTTTTGATACTTCTTTCAGCAAAGATTTGCTATCTATTCCATGAATTAAATGAATGAAAGGGGCAATGTATTTTACTTTATTTGATTGTAGATGCCCTATGAAATGCCACCTGATATCTTCAGGAAGAAGAGGTTGTTTTTCAATTAATTCCTGTACATAATTTTCACCGAAGTCGCTCTGGCCAAGGTCATAAAGCAATTGAATGTCTGAGGCAGGTTTTGTTTTTGAAACAGCTATAAGAGTGACGTCCTCTTTATTTAATTCTGAGATGATTTGTTTATAGTTTTCTAAATTAACTGCCATGCGGTAAATGTAAAAATCCTGCATGAAGCAGGATTTTATTTTCAATTTTTTAATAATTATTTTAATATCGTACGACTGATAACAATGCGCTGTACCTCACTAGTACCCTCATAAATTTGAGTAATTTTTGCGTCACGCATTAGCCGCTCCACATGGTATTCTTTTACAAAGCCGTATCCCCCATGAATTTGAACTGCCTCCACTGCAGACCACATAGCCGTTTCTGAAGAAAAAACTTTAGCCATAGAGGAACTCAGAGTGTAATCTTTGCCACCATCTTTTTCTAAAGCTGCTTTAAAACAAAGTAGCCTCGATGCCTGTACTCTTGTAGCCATGTCAGCCAGCTTAAAAGCAATAGCCTGATGATTAGCGATCTCAGTACCAAAAGCTTTCCGTTCTTTAGAATAATTTACGGACAACTCAAAGGCTCCACTGGCAATACCTAATGCCTGTGATGCAATACCAATGCGACCGCCTGCAAGGGTTTTCATCGCAAATTTAAAACCGAACCCATCTTCACCAATCCTGTTTTCTTTCGGCACCTTTACATCATTGAATAATATAGTATGTGTGTCAGAAGCACGGATTCCTAATTTATTTTCTTTGCCACTTACTACCACACCAGGCCATCCTTTCTCTACAATGAATACGCTAATTCCTTTATGTCCTTTTGATGGGTCTGTTTGCGCAATTACCAGGTAAACAGATGCTGTGCCTCCGTTAGTGATCCAATTCTTAGTACCATTTAAAATATAATGATCACCCATGTCCTCAGCCGTTGTTCTCTGAGAGGTTGCATCGCTTCCTGCTTCAGGCTCACTTAACAAGAATGCCCCTATGTAAATTTCTCCGTCCTTTTTCCCTTTTGCAAGCGGGGTAAGGTATTTTTGTTTTTGCTCTTCAGATCCATAAGCTTCTATACCAAAACAAACCAAGCTGTTATTAACACTCATGCATACACTCACACTTGCATCTATCTTACTTATCTCCTCCATGGCAATCACATAACTTACGGTATCTAAACCGGAACCACCATAATCTGGGCTTACCATCATTCCTAAAAATCCAAGATCCGCTAATTTGCTAATTTGCTCGCGGGGAAATTGTTGCTTTTCATCTCTTTCTATTACCCCCGGCAAGCATTCATTTCGTGCAAAATCTCTTGCCGCCTGCCGTATCATTTGTTGTTCTTCGGTTAATTGAAAATCCATGAAAATTATTTGGGCGCAATTTAGTAGAAAAGCATTTGGAATTAAAATGTAATGCCCTCATTTACTTTACTGCACAAGTTTATAAATATATCGTTGACAGGTTTCTGTTTTATAATCCTAATGAATCTACAATTAAGTTTAAATTAAGATCAATAAAAAGGGAAATAAAAAAAGGCTCTGAATAATCAGAGCCTGTACGTTTGCACAAAACAAATATATTAATACCTGTTGTTGTAACCGCCGCCGCCGCCGCTGTTTCTACCACCTTGGTAGCCACCGCCGCCGCCGCCATTACTGCGAGCAGGTCTGTCTTCTTTTGGCTTAGCTTCCATTACTTTGATATTTCTACCTTCAACAACTCCGTTGTCTAATTCAGAAATAGCTTTTTTAGCAGATTCGTCATCTGGCATTTCTACAAAACCAAATCCGCGAGATTTGCCTGTAAATTTGTCTGTAATAACCTTGGCTGAAGATACTTCACCATACTCGGTGAAAAATTCTTTTAAGTCTTCGTCTTGTACGTTGAAGCTTAAATTTGAA
Organism: Chitinophagaceae bacterium; assembly: GCA_039921625.1. Lineage (GTDB taxonomy): Bacteria > Bacteroidota > Bacteroidia > Chitinophagales > Chitinophagaceae > Flavisolibacter. The sequence goes on along the minus strand of JBDSBL010000009.1, from coordinate 9,086 downwards.
ACATAAATGTTCATGTTGTCTTAAAAAATAAAAATTAATAATTATCTGAGCGAAACGACTGAAGTAATGAGGACTAACTAACACTGGCAGATTTACTTAGCAGACTAATTATTCACTTACTAAAACGATACTCAAATTTAACCTTGTAAAGATAAGATTAATTGCAAACCAACAAAGCATTTTAAGAAAAATCATTTGTTAATTGAATCCACTAAAAACATAAAATTGAACAAGACAAAGTTCGAAAACTATTAAGCCCTTCCCATTTGTTTTAAAAAGGAAACATGGGAAGCAATTGCTTGTGTCATTTTAGGATATTCAATGTACGGAACTTCATATTCAGCACAGGTTTCTTTAATGATTTTCCTTAATTGTGGATAGTGCACATGAGAAATTTTAGGAAACAAATGATGCTCTACCTGAAAATTTAGTCCCCCAACAAACCAACTAATAGCTTTGCTGTGTGGCGCAAAATTAGCCGTTGTTTTTAATTGGTGCACTGCCCATTCATCATCTAACCTTCCGGTAGTTTCATGTGGCATTGGAAAATGAGTATGCTCTACGGTATGAGCCAATTGAAAAACAATACTAATAACCAAGCCGGCAACTACAGCATACACTAAAAACCCGATTATCCAGGCAGTAAAACCTAAGGTATAAATAGGAACAGCCACAAACAATATAAGATGTAAGGCCTTGAATCCCCAAAATACAAGATGATCAGAGAGGGTCATTTTTTTAGAGGCATGCCTCCTATTTTTCGCTTGAAATATTTTTGATAATCCAATACGAATATCCAGAAGATGTACAGCATGGAATATAGAAACCAAAAGTAAATATGCTGGTAACGGTGCAGCGCATGTTTAGGCTGCGTAGTACTCATACGCATCCATGGTTTGATATCAATGTCATCATCCACTCCATCAATGTTGGTATAAGCATGATGTATTACATTATGCTTCATATTCCACATAAAATGGCTGCCACCCAAAATATTCAGTGAAATAGCTGCCAAAGTATTTACTGATTTGTTAGTACTAAAACTTCCATGAGCACCATCATGCATGATATTAAAACCAATAGCGGCAGTTACGAATCCCATCAATATACATTCCAGCAAAGCCCAAAAAGTACCGGGAGTAAAAAATACTAAATGAACGTACAGAAATATAAACAGTGCAAATAATACAATTGCTTTGGTATATAAGGTGGCGTTTCCAGTAAAGGATTTTCCGGCTTCGGAAAAGTATTTATTTACCCGTTGTTTTAATTCGGTGTGAAAAGATTTTGATACGGTTGCAAATTTTGGAGTTGCCATTATTAGCTCAATTAAGTTGAAGAATTTATTGTCTGACTTTAATTTATGTTTCGTTTATTACCAAAGCGTCTAAATTTTTTATCCCTATATTTTTCTTTGATAAAAAACCTTCTGCATACGGCACACCAATACGTTTTCCTAAAAGCCGGGCTCTTGAAATGATGGCTTCAAGAAATTCCGGACTTGAAATGTAAGTTTGTGGCCCTGTAGTATCTCTGCTATGAAATTGCGTTTTATAAGCTTTTACTGATTCCATTCTTTGTTCCCAAGAGTCAGAAATATCAATGATAACATCCGGCTCATAAAAACGATCTTGTATGTAATGGAAAAGATATTTTGGACGCCATTTTTCCTGATCGTTTCCCTCTTCGTCTTTCGTTTCAATTTTTGCAAGCCCAGATAAAAAGCAAGCGTCATAAACAAGCGAGCCGGCACGGCCATGATCGGGATGCCTGTCCTCTAATATATTTGCAAAAACGATTTCAGGACGATATTTACGGAGGTAGGTAATCAACTGACGTTGATGCTCTTCATCATTCTTAAAAAATCCATCTCTCATCCGGGCATTTTCACGAATAGATACTCCCATAATGGCAGCAGCCTCTTTTGCTTCATCATACCGTGTTTGTGCCGTTCCTCTCGTACCTAATTCCCCTTCAGTAAGATCTAAAATGCCGGCCTTTTTGCCTCTTTTTATTTCATTGATCAATGTGCCCGAACAACCCAATTCTACATCATCCGGGTGAACACCAATAGCCAAAACATCAAGCTTCATTCATTACTTTTAAAGAGCAACAAAAGTAACACAAGAAGTTGTATTGAAAAGGTTATAAAAAGGAAGCAAGTGGAAACAGTTATTGTTTCACTCCAGGCTTGGTAGGATTGTTGTACCAGGATCCGTCTATTTCGCTAACGATTGTTTCTATTTGATGATCCGTAGGATCGGTAATATTATAATCTTGCTTCAGGCTGCTACCAAAGAAAAAAGCCACTGTTTGATAAAGTCTTGCGTTGATGCCGCCACGATATTCTTTTATTATTTCAAAGCAATTATTGGTTGTTTGCCTATTGATCAACTTCATTAATACCTTGCCTTGATACACAGATAAATTGGAAAGTGGGTCAGTAAATTGCTCTTTTAATTCCTTTTCTCTTGTTTTAAGGTAAGTTTTACGTTGTGCAGATGAAGAAATGGATTGCAACGCATTTTTCACTTCATTTAAGGTAAGGCCTGCGCTTCTTGCATAAGGATAGGTTACATAAACAGCATTGCGCAAGCGATTGTATTTTTCAATCACTTTTACCATTTTATTATAAGGCATGCTGGATACATACACCATCTCAAGCTCTTTGTAGGGCATCAACTCACCTTCATAAAAAATGCCGGTAACAGAGATGGTGTCGTGAGGGCCGTAGGCAGGAGGTTTAAAAGAATTGCCCTGTGCCATGCCGTTAGAAGCATATAATACAGTAGCCAGTACAAAAAGGAAAAAGTATAGAAAGGCCCGTTTCATATTGGTAAAATACAACAGAGGTTTACTTTGTCAAAGAGACAACTTACCGAATGAAATTGCTGTTTATAAAAGCTTAAATTTTACGTAGGGAAGTTCTGTTTAATTGTACTCTGCGCGCCATACTCATCATAATCCCAATAACCATAACTACCGTTCCAATCCATAGTATGTTGATGAAAGGGAATATGTAAGCTTTAAGTGTCACATATTGCATTACCGCATCAGATTCCTTTATTCCCAATTCTACCTTATTTGGTGACACCTTTTGCAATTGAACTACCAGGTTTTCCGCCATTAATGTATCTGGGTAAGGCATGCTTTCGCCGCCTTTTGTTACTAATAAAGGCTCCATGGTATATCGTGAATTTGATCGTGCAAAAACCTTTAATGTAACAATGGAAGCACTGTCGGTAGGGGCAAAACCTGCTGTTGGTATCTTATCGCGGGAACTTATATTTTCCACCACGATAAATCCTTTGGAATAAAATAATGTGTCCCCAATTTTCCCTGTTTGCGTTTTAAAGGTGGTGGTATCCTCGTTTTTCTGAGGGTCTGGTAAAGAAGTGATGTAGGTAAATATATCGTGGTCCCAATAATGGCGTGCATCCGGATTAGCCATTAACCCCTCATTTCCTTTGTAGTTCACAAAAGCGTTTGGAGTTAAGGTAAATTTGTCTTTACCTTCTTTACTTTCAAAAGCTACATGGTAGTACCAAAGCGGTTTTTTAGGGTGAGCAGAATCGCTTTGATACGTAACCCAATACTTTCCCATTGAAGTACGCAAGCCTTTTATTAGGGTTAAATTTTCACCTGGTTTTTCTTTTGCGCCTTCGCCAAAATTGATAGCAATACCGCTCGTATTGTGCGACAGCACTTCTTTTTTAGAAGAGGATATTAATATACCCACGAGCATCAAACCAAAACCAAGATGGGAAATGGAACCACCGGCCACTTTTAAATTTCCTTTAAGACCAAGCCATATATAAGAGGCATTGGCCAACACGGCATAGATGCTGCTTGCAATGGCCATCCACACAGCTCCTAAGTACCCAAGGCCATGAGTGCGGTAATTGATATTGCCAAAAGAGAGAACAAGCGTAGCAATTATAGCGGCGGCAATGGTAGGTATAACTAATTTTTTAAATACCTGTTGCTTGGGAGTTATTTTATATTTTAAATATTGGGTAATAGCCGTCAATAAACCAAGAACAATGGCTACGAAAATTTGGATCCGGTTGTAGGTAAATTCAGTGTCTTCACCAAAAGCCAACGGTTCCATTAATTTTTCCTTTCCGGTAAAAAATGCAGCCAGTTTATTAAATACCGGAACAGAGGTCATCCCTATAATTAAAAGAGCAGAAAGAAACAAAACAAGCGAACCGACAAACATCCAAAACTCACGAGACGATGTCTCTTCTTCTTTTACTATTTGTGGAATGTGCTTATACCTTCTGAATAAGAAAAATAAAGAAGGAAGAGCAAATACAAAAAGAAAAGCCTGCAAATGCCCACGGGTTATTCCTTCACCGGTAAAAGCATGTACGGAAGTGTCTTGCAGATCTCCGCTGCGGGTGAGATAGGTGGAATATAAAATAAATAAAAAAGAAAGAATTATAAATAGAAATGAGGAACGCAAAGAATGCCCCGTGTGCTTGTATATAAGCATGGTGTGAATGCCGGCAATCATCACAAGCCATGGTACCAAAGAAGCGTTTTCTACCGGATCCCATGCCCAATAGCCTCCAAAGGTCAAGGACTCATAAGCCCACTTGGCTCCCATCATAATACCTAACCCTAAAACACCTGCTGAAAACAAAGCCCAAGGCAGGGCAGGCTTTACCCACTCTTTGTATTTTCTGGTCCACAAGCCAGCAATAGCAAATGCAAAGGGAACAACGGTTGACGCAAAACCAAGAAACAAAACCGGAGGATGAATCACCATCCAATAGTTCTGAAGCAATGGATTGAGGTCATTACCATCTTTTATAAAAAGAAGATAGTTTGCGTAATTACCGCCAACAGAAAGCATTGGAATCTGCGCCTGCAAGTCAAACTCATTGCGCAGCAATACAAATGGATTAGACCCTATCTTTTGACCAAATACAGAAAAGCCTACCAGCATGGTAGCCAGGCAAAATTGTACAAAACTAATTACGGACATCACGGGAGTTTCCCATTCCTTTTCCCGCTTGATAATGATAAGCCCCAACGCACAATGCCAGATACTCCAAAGCAAGAAACTTCCTTCCTGCCCTTCCCAAAAACAACTTAATAGATACTTGGGCTCAAGCGATCGGCTACTGTGCTGCCATGCGTATTTGTATTCAAAATAATGATTGCTGATAATGTAAAATAGGAGGCCAAAAATGGCAAACACAGAAATAACTTCTGTTATGAAAAAGAAACGGGCTAGCTTTTTCCAGGCTAATTTCTCGCTTAAATCTTTTTTTTGTGTACTAAAAAAATAACTAAAGGAGGCAGCGAGAGAAGCGATCAGAGAAAGTAATACAAAGAAGTGTCCTAACCTGCCAATGGCTAAATGTTCACCAATAAAATCCATTAATAAGTAATTATTTATATTCTGAAGTAGGGCTGTTGTTGGTCGATAAGTTTTTTTCTGCTGCCTTCATGTCTTCTTTATACTTCGAAGGGCATTTCATTTGAAGCTTCGTGCATTCAAAATGATCTCCTCTCATATATCCATTCAGGTCAAGGCCTTCGCTGCGTTCTATATCAGTAGGCTTTGCATTTTTATACACTACTTTTCTACGGTTGCCTTCCGCATCCAATGCATAAAACACAGTCAGGTTGGGGTCTTTCAATTGGTTGTATTCTATGGGTGTTTTTTTGTCAAGCTTTACCTTTACCACTACAAATTTTTCTTTTTTTGCAGCTGAAGCAAAGGTCTCGTAGGTAGTAAGGTCTTTGATAAAAAAAGACATACCAACAATGCCTGCAATGGTCAGAACTAATAGAATAAGATGTGTTTTTTTCATATTAGATGAATGTGCGCTGCAAAGCTACACCCAAAACCATGGCCCACCTTCATTAAAAGTTTGAATTTTACGTTATTCCAATATTTCACAAAACTATAGGTCAGGCTTGTATACCCAATTTTGCCACCACGGCAAAGCGAATTAACTTGCAGCCCTTTTTAATGATAAATTATTATGGCTGACCTATCCAATTTTGACCCTAACGGGGCGGCAAATCCAAACAACAATATTTTCGGACTTCCATTTACAGAAGAAGAAGCCCAGGTAGTTATTTTGCCGGTGCCCTGGGAGGTTACCGTCAGTTTTGGTTGCGGCACTGCCCGCAGCGCGGAGCAAATAATGAAAGCCAGCTTGCAGGTAGATCTGTTTGATCCGGAAGTTCCGGATGGCTGGAAAGAAGGTTTTTATTTAAAAGAAATAGATCAGAAAATAATGCTGAAAAGCGATTACCTCCGCAAAGAAGCTGAACTATATATTGATTATATTTCTAAAGGTGACCTTGTGGAAAGCAATCAGTTCATGCGGAAAACGCTGAAGGAGGTAAACGAAGGAGGTCATTTTTTAAATGATTGGGTTTATAAGCAAACGAAAACCTTATTGGATAAAGGTAAAAAGGTGGCGCTCTTAGGAGGTGATCACAGCACTCCACTAGGTTTTTTGAAGGCAATTGGTGAAAAGTTTGGCGACTTTGGAATCATTCAAATTGATGCTCACTGCGACTTAAGAGATGGATACGAAGGTTTTGAATACTCTCACGCCAGCATCATGTACAATGCATTGAAAGAAGTGCCTCAAATTCAGAAATTGGTACAAGTAGGAATTAGAGATTATGCGGAAAGTGAATGGCAATATTTACAAGCTAATAAAAATCGGGTACGCACCTATTTTGACCAGGAAATTAGATTTCGCCAGTATGAAGGCGAAACTTTCAAACAGATTGCCGAAGAGATAATAGATCAGTTACCTCAAAACGTATACATTTCTTTTGATATTGACGGCCTTGATCCAAAACTATGTCCTAATACCGGAACACCAGTCCAGGGCGGCTTTGAAACGGAGCAAATTTATTACCTATTCAAAAAACTAAGAGCTTCTGGAAAGAATATAATAGGCTTTGACCTTAGTGAAGTAAGTACAGATGAAACCGGGTGGGATGCTAATGTAGGAGCACGAATCTTATTTAAAATGTGTAACCTGCTGGTAGCAAAGAAAGAAGCTTAATGTATTCTATAGATATAAAAATAGACGGAATAGAACGCAGGAAAAGAAGCACTGGAGTGTTACATCTTGCGGCAGGCTTTTTTTTATTGGCAAAATCGTTGGATTATTTTAAGTTTTCCGGTTATCAGCAATTGGGCTACGTGCTGCCTTTTTTCTTTGTTGTCTTTTTATGTCTCGTGTATGGTTTTATGAAAAGAAAGATTGATGCCGGCAGCCGGTACAATCATTGGGTAAGAACAATAGAGGTTTTATCTTTTACAGTTTTAGGTATTTTAATGATCAGTAAAGGGCGACCAATTGATTATATTATATTATTTGCCTGGGCTATTATTTGTCTCTTCTTAATGTTTACTGAGCGGAAAATGTTTCATGATGCCAAGATGTTTTTTAAAAAAGATGGCATATTTATTCCGGGTTATTTTTACAACAAGCAAGTATTTTGGTACAACATAAAAGAGATAGTAGCACGGCAAGATTTTGTAACTATTTTTTATCCCAATAACAAATTCATGCAGTACGAGGTAATGGATGAAATGAACGATACGGAATTAGCAGAAATTAATAAATTTTGTAAGTCACAAATTGATCAAAAACAACCTGTAGAATAAATCATCTAAAAGAATCGAATTGCTTCCATCATCTCCATATATCTTGTATTCAGACGGCAAAGGAAATATTTTTGAAGATACTTCCTTATACGTAGTAGGCCGCAGCGGTTGGGATGCCGTGCCCGTGCCGGTAGAAGAATGGATCGAATTGCCGGAAGGTGGCCAATTGTATGAATTGCCCGGCCGCCGCGGAATTGGTATTGATGTAACTACTGGCTCATTGCGGCTTTGCGAAAAAGGTTGGGCCGTTGCTGCTTTTGTACCACCTGCACACACAGGTTTTTACATAGCCGCTTATGAGACTCTGGGAGATGCTCCTACCCTTCCTCTTTTTTGCTATACGGCAGCGGGTTGGCATTCGGAAAAATTCTATGTACCTGCTGTTAGGATTGAACAGGATGTACGCCAGGAATGTGCCGGCTTTGATTCCTCGATTGTGGCATCAGGGGTGAAAGAGATATTAAAAAACTTTCCTCATAATCGGTTGGTGGAGCACCTTGCCAACAACTGCGCTTTAACCTATCAATGCCCTGCGGCCCGAAATTATTTTATGTCCCGGTGGGAATGTCCTATCCCTACTTCACCAGCTTGTAATGCCAATTGCATTGGCTGCATTTCTTTTCAACCGGAAGAAGAAAATATTGTTTCTACGCAAGATCGATTAACCTTTAAACCCTCAGTGGAAGAGATTGTAGAATACACTGTTCCGCATTTGGAAACAGCGCCCTTTCCTATCATAAGTTTTGGTCAAGGATGTGAAGGGGAACCACTTTTAATGTGGGAAACCATCCGCAAAGCAATCATAGAAATAAGAAAACATACCTCTAAAGGAAGCATCAACATCAACACCAATGGGTCAAAACCAGATGCGGTGAAAGCCCTTTGCGAAGCCGGTTTAGACAGCATTCGGGTAAGTACTAATTCTGCCAGAAGAGAAATTTACATGCCTTATTACCGGCCCAATAATTATGATTTTGCAGACATTATTGAAAGTTTAAAAGTAGTTCGCAGCTTTGGTGGATGGACCTCTATAAACTATTTTGTTTTTCCGGGTATGACGGATAGCGTGGCAGAATATGAAGCCTTGCGGCAACTAATTATAGATACAGATCTCTGTATGATTCAATGGAGAAATTTCAACATTGACCCCGATTGGTACCTGGGAAAAATTGGAGTAGGCGATACAGGGGAAGTACTTGGAATGAAACAATTAATGGAGCTACTTACGGATGAATTTCCTCGATTGAAATTTGGTTACTACAATCCACCGATCGAGCGAATTAAAGGACGTTTTGAAAGTGATTTTGCCCGCTAACTAACTATCTCTTCTTTATATTCTGTGTCGTTACTTTTGTTTTATTAAAAAGGCTTAATACAAATTATACTTATAACCTTTTTTTGGCAATAGCATTTTTAATAGCATGCCGAT
>JBDSBL010000008.1:0-3931 GCA_039921625.1 Chitinophagaceae bacterium | reverse complement strand
CATCATCAAACCAAGGCCAAGCCAGCAGCAATTTGAACGTGATTTCGTAAATACCAAAGTACCGGATGATGATATAGAAATCGTTCGGCAAAATAACAGCGCTGCTAAGCGTCGGGTATTGATGGGCAGCACTCCGGCAGATGGTAGTGAGGCCACTGCTATACAGTTTAGAAATATGGCACAGAAAGCAAGCTATGCCGGACAGGTGCCTCCTATGAATATTTTCAGTCCGGCGGCCTGGTCAGAATTTATTAAATCATGGAAGCGCGGAGATTACAAACGCAAGAATTAAAATCATTTTCGGGTTTTTTTTTGACTCTATTTTTTGAAAAGTTCCTACTTGCTAGTACTACCTCATAGGGCACGTTAGATTATTTCTTCCCTGTCTTTTGTTTCTCCTTTGTTCTATATTCGTTTCCATGCGGAAGCCCCTGTTATTGATCTTTTTTTTAAGCAGTTTTTCATTTCTTTTTGCGCAGCAAAAAGATTCTTTTACGTTGCTGATACCCGCCCGCGTATTTGATGGAGACGTAATGCATGAAGGCTGGCAGGTGTTGGTAAAAAATAATGTAATTGAAGCAATTGGCGAAGCCGGTAAATTGAATGCACCTGCTTCTGCCAAAGTAATTCAATTGAAAGATGCTACGTTGCTGCCTGGCTTGATAGAAGGCCATTCCCATCTTTTTTTACATCCATACAATGAAACGAGCTGGAACGATCAGGTGCTAAAAGAAACAAGAGTTGAGCGAACCGCTAGAGCCGTGAATGGCGCCAAAGCTACTCTGCTGGCGGGTTTTACTACCGTTCGTGATTTAGGTACTGAAGGTGCCATGTATGATGATGCAGCCTTAAAAAAAACAATTGAGAAAGGAGTGATTCCTGGCCCAAGAATGATTGTAGCTACCCGCGCTATTGTAGCAAAAGGTACCTACGGGCCGCGTTCTGAAAATCCGGATATTATATATCCACAGGGTGCTGCTGAAGTAGGAGGAAGAGATGATATTATCAATGAAGTAAGAACGCAGATTGGCAAAGGCGCAGATTTAATAAAGATCTATGCGGACTATCGTTGGGGCAGAAATGGAGAATCAAAACCAACTTTCAGTGCGGAGGAAATTGGATGGATATCGGCTATTGCACAAAGTGGAGGAAGGGAAGTAGTGGCACATGCTGCTACTGCGGAAGGAATGCGGAGAGCCATAATGGGCGGCGTTTCTACCATAGAACATGGCGACGAAGGAACAGAAGAAGTTTTTAAGTTAATGGTAGAAAAAAAGGTAGCCCTCTGCCCCACTCTTGCGGCGGGTGATGCTATTGCACAATACGGAGGTTGGCGTAAGGGCGTAGATCCGGAGCCCCAAAGAATCACTGCTAAAAGAAATAGCTTTCAAGCGGCACTAAAAGCAGGGGTTACCATCTGCATGGGTGGCGATGTTGGGGTGTTTCCGCATGGCGAAAATGCACGCGAAATGGAGTTGATGGTAGCATACGGCATGAAGCCAATTGATGTGTTGCGTTCTGCCACTTCCGTCAATGCAGATGTGTTTGACTACGCCAGCAAAATAGGAAGAATTAAAAAAGGATTGTATGCTGACCTCGTTGCTGTGGAAGGTGATCCTTCAAAAAATATTACGCTTTTACGGACCATGCTTTTTGTAATGAAGGGAGGTGTCATTTATAAAATGCCATAAAATTTCTGAAAGATCTATAAGTTGAACAGCAATTTATTTTCCAGCACCTGTAAGTCTATTAATCTTCTCTTGCGTCGCTCCGTTCTTCACCTGTAATTCTATATTACATTTTTAAAAAGTTTATTTCTTTAATAGTATCATTTTATTGGAATTATAAGTAAGCTCCCTAGCGATCCCAAAGTACAAGAGAGTGACACAACAGGTGTTGCATAGAATTACTGGAGCTGGTACTCAACCTTATTCATCGTATTAGCACCGGCTTGTTTTTTCTAAGTAATATGGAATTTTTAATTACAATACCCCTTTGGTTGACGGTAAATAATCTTTCAGCGGGTCTCTTTTTACGGCCATTTTTATGGCTTTTGCAAAGGCTTTAAAAATAGCTTCAATTTTATGGTGCTCGTTTTCTCCGCGGCACTCAATATTCAAATTGCATTTAGCTGCATCAGAAAAAGATTTGAAAAAATGATAAAACATTTCTGTCGGCACATCACCTATTTTTTCGCGGTGAAAAGCTACGTTCCAAACGATCCATGGCCGTCCACCAAAATCCAGTAAAACCTTTGCTTCCACATCATCCATCGGCAAGGCAAATCCGTATCGCTCCATGCCTTTTTTATTGCCAAGCGCCGCTAAGAATGCCTCGCCCAATGCGATGCCCGTATCTTCTACCGTATGGTGTTCATCAATGTGCAGATCTCCTTTCGATTCGATAGTAAGATCCATCAATCCATGCCGTGCAATTTGGTCAAGCATGTGATCAAAAAAGTAAAGACCAGTTTTTATGTTAGCCTGTCCGCTGCCATCCAGATTAAGAGTTACATTTATTTCTGTCTCAGCTGTTTTTCGGGTGTGGGTAGTCGTTCGCTTTCCCAATTTTAAAAAGGAGTAAACAGACGCCCAGTCTTGCGTAGTGAGGGCAATCACAGAATCTAAAGCGGCCACATCATCCGATACTTCTTTGGCTCCGAGGTCAGGATTATTATTCAACCAAATAGCCTTGCAGCCGAGGTTTTTGGCCAATTGCACATCGGTTATTCGGTCACCTATTACATAAGAATTTTCCAGATCATATTCGGGGTTGTTTCTATATTCTGAAAACATGCCAATGCCCGGTTTTCGGTTGGGTGAGTGATCTTCCGGAAAGCTTCTATCTATGTGTTCTTTTGCAAACAGTATTCCTTCGTTGGCAAACGTGCTCATGATTAAATTGTGCACCGGCCAAAAATCTTCATCAGGAAATTTGGAAGTCCCCAAACCATCCTGATTGCTGACCAGCACGAGCTCATAATCAAATTCTTCCGCAATGCGCATCATGTATTTAAAAACATGCGGATAAAAAAGCAATTTTTCAAACGAATCAATTTGGTAGGTGGGCGGAAATTCAGAGATCAGGGTGCCATCACGGTCAATAAACAATACACGTTTCATAAGGATTCATTTCATTATTTTACCCGGGCAGCTTTTACTTCTGAAGAGAGTACGGGGGAGGCTTTATTGCCAAAGCTATTTCTGATATATGTCAATGCATCGGCTATTTGCAGATCAGTGAGATAAGCCTGTGGTGGCATGGTATTGTGGAAGGTTTCCCCATCAATTTCTACCTTTCCTTTTGATCCTTTCAGCACCCATTGGATCAATTCTCTTTTGTTTCCCAATACCCATTTAGTTTGTATTAAAGGAGGATTCAAATTCGGTACGCCTCCACCATCTGCCTGGTGGCAGGAAAGGCAACTGGTAGCGTAAATGGCTTTGCCTCGTGCAATAGAAGCCACCATTCCAGTTGGGGAAGGAGCTTTAGCCGCTACTTTTTTATGAGTGACAACTTTTTTAGTTTGGGCATGCAATGAAATGCTTGCCAATAGTGCACAAAAAATTAAGGTAGATTTCATAAGGATTTTATTATTTACTAAACGAAATTTTCCAGATAGCTCCTTTGGTATCATCAGTTACATACAGCGCACCATCCGGGCCTTGAGCCAAACCACAGGGCCGGTACATTGCCTGCCGGGTGGAAGAAATGGTTTCCGTGCCGGCAAAATTATCGGCAAATATTTCCCAATCACCACTTGGTTTTCCGTTTTTAAATGGAATAAAGGCAACGAAGAATCCCTTCTGTGGCAGCGGGGCCCGGTTCCACGAACCGTGGAAAGCAATGAACGCTCCATTGCGATATTTTTCCGGAAATTGATTGCCGGTATAAAATAATAAGGCATTAGGCGCCAGGTGTGCAGGAAAGC
>JBDSBL010000007.1:0-6929 GCA_039921625.1 Chitinophagaceae bacterium | reverse complement strand
TTACACTACGTTTGCTGTATTGTTTTGTTTGCTGGTCAATGAAGCCATATCGAAGGAAAATAAATTTATTGATGTAGTTTTTAATTTGCCCTCTTTAAAATTTTTTGGAAAAATTTCATACAGTCTTTATGTATTTCATTGGCCTATACATTTATTATTGTTCCCCATTATTCTACCTTTTATTCAAAATAATTTAACTGAAAATACTCTTTCCGGCTCCATCGTTAGTTCCATTGTTACTACCTGTGTAGGAGTGTTGATAAGCGTATTTAGTTATCAATACTTTGAAAAAATTTTTTTAAAAATAAAAAACAAGATTGGCTGATTTATTTTTTACTCAAGTACATTTGGTGCACTCCTAAAGCCATGGATATTACTGAACTAAACCGGCAAAAATCTACCAAACGCCACCCGTGGGAGGAGGCAAGGGTAGGTATAATTAAAAAACTTATCAAGCGCCATGTGCAAGCTCCCAATCATATAGTGGATATAGGAGGAGGTGATGCTTTTGTCATTAAAAACTTATGTCAAAATAAGATTGGAAACCAATTTACAGCAATTGATATTGCTTATACAGATGCTCTGCTAAAACAGATAAATACCGGTGATTGTATTATTAATTTTTTGACCCAAATCCCTGAAAAATTAGACCCTAAAGCAGACTGCATTTTATTAATGGATGTACTGGAGCATTGTGCTGATGATGGTGCACTTTTGCAAAAATCAAAAAGTCTTTCAACAGCAGAAACGCTATATTTTATTACAGTACCTGCTTTTCAAGGTTTGTTTTCAGAGCACGATACTTTGTTACACCATCACCGCAGGTATTCAGAAACAGAATTAAAAAATTTGTGTAAACGGAATGGGTTAGTTGTGATGGAAAGTGGATATTTTTTCAGCAGCCTTTTACTGGTACGAAGCATTCAGCTACTTTTGGAAAAAACAGGTTTGCGAAAACCAAAAAAAACAATTGACAACTGGAATGGAGGCAATAGAATAACAGCTGCATTTAATCAGGTGTTGCAAACTGATTATTTTGTAAGCCGTGCTACATCCAAATTAGGAATTCATTTACCAGGTTTATCTTCTTATTGCGTATGCCATCCATTGCCGTAATCATCCCATGCTACAACGAAGCTGCACGACTGCCACAACAGTTGTTGCTACAATGGGTGAATGAGCAGCCAAACGTTTTTTTATTTTTTGTAAATGATGGTAGCACAGATAATACTTTTCAAATTTTAGACGAATTAAAGATTGCCGCCCCGGATAAAATAACCATAATTACCCTGCCCCGTAATAAAGGAAAAGGTGAAGCAGTGCGCCAAGGTATGCAATCAGCAGTACAGCAACCATTCCAATTTGTAGGGTATTTAGATGCCGATCTTTCTACAGATACGAAAGAATATTTTCGACTTTACCAATTAGCTATAGAGCAGGATGCAGATATGGTATTTGGCTCTCGCATTAAGAAATTAGGAAGCAATATAGAGCGGTCCCCTTTCCGGCATTTTGCAGGTAGAATTATTGCAACTATAATCGATCATCAATATAATCTTGGTTGCTACGATACACAATGTGGTGCTAAAATTTTTAAACCAGAAATTATATCCAGTGCAATTCTTTCTCCATTTTATACCAAATGGTTTTTTGATGTTGAGCTCTTTTTGCGCATCAAAAAAAGTAGTGCTACTATTAATGCAATGGAAGTTCCTTTGACTGAATGGAGGGATAAAAAAAATTCTAAGATCAACTTTACATCCATCCCAGAGATCACAAGAGAATTGTTCTTACTATTACAAAACTATTAATGGGACCTAGTGAAGCAACAAAAATTTATAGATCATAATGCATTTTATTTACTGCTGTTGCTCTCTTTTTGCCTCATAGGTTTTTGGCCACTTACCTTTCATCTTTTTAGTTTAAAGAATGATGCACTCAATTATTTTTTACCGGTAAGGCATCAGGTAAGTGAAGCTATTTATAATGGATACTGGCCATTATGGTCACCTTATTTTAACCTTGGATATCCTTTACATGGTGATATGCAATCAGGTGTATGGAATCCATTTGTGCAGTTATTTTCATTGGCAGGTACCTATACGCTGAGGACATTGCAATGCGAGACCTTACTTTATGTTTATCTCAGTGGGGTGGGAATGTTTTATTTGTTGCGACATTTTGAAATCCAAAAATCTGTTTGTCTTTTTGGAGCCACCGCATTCATGCTCTGTGGGTACAACAGTGACTCTGCGCAATTCTTAAATTGGATAAGCAGTGCTTCTTTTATTCCCTTTGTATTTTTGTTTTACTACAAAATGCTTACCGAACCATCCTGGAAAAATGGTGTTTTTTGTAGCTTCTTTTTATACCTACTTTTTGCTACCGCCTACCCTGCTGATTTTATAATAATAGGCTACCTGATGTTGGTATTATTTATAAGACAACTATTTATTTTTAAAGAATTAAAAAATGTAACTCGTTTATTACTTCATTTAAAAACACATTTGATTTTGGTAGGCTGTTTTATTGTTCTCTCATTGCCAGCCATGCTTTCTTATTATGAATTTTTACCCTTATCAGAAAGAGGTACCGGAGCCAATTATAGTGACGCCATGTCTAATCCGCTTCATCCTTTTTTACTTCTCTCTTACATAACCCCGCTGGCTGTATGGAAAGCACCTTTTGTAAGTATTACAGATCCATTGGAACGAAACAGCTTCTTAGGCATCATTACATTCACTGTCTTACTTTTTTCCTTTTTTGTAAAAACAAAATATCCGTTACAAAGATTTTGCAAATGGGCCATTGTCATATTTACCTTGTTTAGTTTTGGCGCCATGGGTGGATTGCGCAGCCTTGCTTATTACACATTACCCTTAATGAATGCCTTTCGGCACCCTGCTAATGCTAAAATTTTTACCTTATTTTTCGCTACGCTTATCTCATCATTTACATTAAGTGAAATGAAGAACGGGGCTTTTTTTAAGTACCGCAAAATTGCTTTCTCAATACTTATTTTTTTAATAACAGCTCTTTTAATCTTTTCTTATTCCGGTACGTTTTCTATGTTTCACATAGTTCATCTACTTCGGCAAGGAGGCGGTGGTGCATTCAAACTTATCCTTGATGAATTAAGTTTTTCAGATTACATTTTAATAAATATTTTAATTCAAATACCCTTCATTATTGTCTTGTATTTCTTCTTTTTCCGAAAGGTGGTCCTTACGTGGTTGGTGACTGCAAGCATGATAAATTGCGTAATACATACCATGCTTTTTCAGCCCTTTACAGTAGTGAAAAAGGATACGGCACATTACATACAAAGTGTAATAAATGAAGTGAGCGTTGCGGGTTATCCCTTACCTCAGGCGAATAATAGTGTTGAAGAAAACAGTATAAAAAACAAACAATATTTTGATGAAATAGGCGCGGCCAATATGTACAATAAAAAAATTGGAAGAGTGGACTACCGGATTACGCCAAGCAATTTAAAATGGCAAAATGAATTTTGGTTCAATGGAAAAGTAAAAAACTTATTGCTTCAATATCCCTTGATTTATGCTGCTGATACGGCCATGCAAATTTCTGAGTCTAAGTATTTATTGGCAAATGGCAAGCGCACCGTCCTATTATATGATACAGACCTTATCTCAAAAATAAATAAAGGGTCAATAGAGCCAAAAGCATACACAGCAGCATTTACACAGTTTTCACCTAATGGTTGGGAAATATCATTAACTACCAACAATCCATCTTTTTTCACTGTCTTTCAAAATTATTATCCACGGTGGCAAATAACGATCGATGGAACAAAAGCTCCTGTGGTTCGAAGCAATATTTCTTTTATGGGTTTTTATGTAACTGCAGGAAGCCATACCATTTCCTTTCAGTATAAAGCTATGGATTTGAAGATAGCCTTCTTCATAAGCCTTGCAGCAACCCTCATCATCGTCTGCTTTGGAATATATAAACTAATAAAACCGGGTAAAGAAATAGTGCCTTTTACGGACTAACAAAAGTGTGATTTTTAAAAAAGCTTTCCGGGTAAAAAGATTTAATTGTTTCCGGATGCTGCAATGTTTCTTCCACTCTTATTTCCGGTAATAAATAGGTCACAAGATCTTTGCGGATAAAAAATAAATTATATCCCAAAGGATTCGCGGCAATTAAAGTATACCCTTTGGAAGCTCCAAGAGTTTTCAATGCAACTACAGAAGCTCCATTATATTTTTTATTGTATTGATGATGATTGGTAGTTCCTTCCGGCACAACCAAATTTTTTAAACCAAACTCTACTTTTGCTTCTATAACTACTATACTTGGTTGTATGATATTGATGGCTTTCCATACCCAAAAATCAATTCCATCAATATCTATTGATAATAGCCCTACTGGCCCATAGAAACCTTGTTGATTGAGTAATCCATTTACACTTTCAGGTGTTACAAAAGCCTTGGCAAACTGAAGGTTTTCTGACAATTTTAAACGCTTGTAAAAACCCACACCAATACTTAATAAAAGATCATTGTTATCTATAAAAAGGCCTTTCCATTTGTTGTGTACTGCCAGGGTTGCACAATTGCTTGTAATGCAATTGCCCGAACCTACATCTACAAAAATGGGAGACACTTTTGGTAGTAAGTGGATTATTTTTTGAATAATGCCATCCTCACCATGATAAGTAAACAGGTTGGCAATTGCATCGGATGCGCGGATATGATTTTCCACTACCGATTGTGCCTTTAATTTTTCGTATGCCTGCGGTTTTACCTTTTGACGGTAAATTAAATATGCCCACTTTTTCTTAATCCTGTTTTTAAAATACTGCATGTTATTTCTAAAACAAATGTCGCAATAAAAAACCCTCCGCTTGACAGTGGAGGGTTTTAATATTATTGATTATTCAATTACCGCATCAAATACATTTTACCATACCCCTTATTAAAATATTTATCGGTATTGTCTTTTTCACTTTTGTATTTATCTAAAGCTTTGCCATTGCTACTGGTTACCACCCGATATAGATAAACGCCATTGGCTAACTTCTGACCAAATTGGTCGGTACCGTCCCATTTAAAATCAGTGATATTTCTGCCAATATGCAATGATCCAAGTTCCATCCTAGTGATCTCTCTCACCACTTTACCGGTAACCGTAAGCACCTGTATTTTAAACTCCTGCGGTACATCAGATCCAGTAAGTGTAAATACAAATGCAGTGGATGTGGTAAATGGATTTGGATAATTGAGCATATTAGAGATCATTGCTTTGTTGATGACTTCAAATGCAACCCGGTATTCCATTGCTCCCGCTTTGTTGTTGCTCTTATCTTTTCCTTTTACAATCAATTCATATTCTCCATCTTCAGTGAATTCCGGTTTTAAGCGAATAGTTGCTGTATTTTCTCCATTAGCTGAAGCCTGGGCCGGTGTAAAGCTTAATGTATCATTATCAAAGAAAAATGTTTTCAGCTTTCCATTAAAACCAGGATAACGAACCTGCACATTTACTAAAGAGGTATCATCCAATAATAGAAATTTGGATTCATCTTTTAATTTAATAACAATCTCGGGCCTTGCTGATACAATGTCGTGGTTCAGGATGTGTACATTATCAAAGGTCACATCCATCAGAGGACTCAGGGAATCGCTGGCCACAACAAAATTGTGGTAAACAAAATTGTTGAAATGGTATTGCTCCGGTTGATCATTATCCGGATTCACTTCTACATACAAACTATTGGTACCTGTAAATAATCGGGAATCGATTTGCTGCCTTACGTGTAATGTATCATTAGGGCCAAGGGGCCGATGCTTCAAAACCGGCAGTATGTGCTGCACGTTATTTCTGTCAGTCACTATCATTTTCACTTTCAAGCTATCAAATCCTACTTCAGAAACGTTTTTAAAAGCCAGTTTAAAATCAATGGGATCACCAGGTTGTTTGATTGTATCATTCATCTTAAAATAAATATTGGGAGCTACTGCACCCTCTGGTGCCGGGGTATAGCTCAATCTCCAATAGTTTAACTGATAAGGGGTAAAGAATGTGGTATCACTGTTGCGCAACCGAAGTTGTATAAAAGGATACTGAGTCGCATTTACAGAAGATATATCTACGCTTTGCTGATTAATAGTAAGGCCTTTAAATAGGGTATCTTTTCCTCCATCTTTTCTAATACCTATCAGGTCTACTGTAGGATTGTCACCGGCTTTATTATCTAAAGAACTTCCATTCCATTTCAATTCTTTCCATGCTTTTGCTGGTCCAAATTCAGGTGACGCAATAAACCCTAACGTATCGGATGTTAGTACATCTACGGATAAGGTTGGGTTATCATACACACCTTCTCCCATGATCCATTTTGGTGTAAAGGTTGGATCGCCTTTTTTATAAACCAATGCGAATGGTCTTGCTCTGTAAAAAGAATCTAATCCGGATAAACCAGCATTTTTTAAGATATGGTAAAGTGACTGTCCTGATCCATAAACTGCAGTATCTGCGGCCCATTCTTTAGCCCATGCTTGCGGATTTGAAGGGAAAGTTGCCGGATCAAGGGTGAAACTTCGAACTACAACATAAGATCCATTAGGAATATCATTTTGCATAAAATTCATGATCTTTCTTCTATTTGCAGAATCAGTGTAACGGTACTCAAAGTTCGCTTCCTTGGTAGCTTGTCCAAAGCAAGTAGGATCAGTACTTTGATATAATCCATTTCCTAATCCATCCGAAGATCCCGCATAAGGCAATACCGTATGGTTGGTTAAACTTTTGAAAGTAACAGGATCAAATACATTAAATACAAGTGAAGAAAACCAACAGGTAAGCCGGATACTTGCTACATCATTTATTGCCACAGACAAAGCTGCAGCCTGTGTGGCACTTGTAACCCAAGAGCCCTGACGAATAAATAAGTTATTAAC
>JBDSBL010000006.1:0-23909 GCA_039921625.1 Chitinophagaceae bacterium | reverse complement strand
GAAAAGGATTGAATGTTGTTATAATTGATGCTGCCATCGGGCTCTACCAAAAATAGAGTATTCATAATATCATCCACCGCAAAGCGAAGAGCAGATATCCCTAAGGTTCGTTTATTGCCTGCGAGCGGCAGGGCTAAAGATGCATAATCATATTTGCCAATCCCGGCAAAATATTCAGCGTGCATTAAGTTTACGGTGGGATGATCTTTTACTCCGGCAAGCCCCGCAGGATTCCAATAACCACTGGTACCATCCGATACAGAAGCTACTTGTGCACTACCCATTGAAAGACCACGGGCACCGGCACCAATATTTAAAAATTCGTTTGAATATTTTCGGAATTGTGAAAAGGAAGTGATAGAAAAAAAGAAGGCAGTTGCGGTTAAACAAAGGACTTTACAATTCATACGGCTAATTTTCCTGGAAGCAATTAACAATGGTTTAATGGACATAGGATTGGAGGTAATAACAAAAATAATCATTTAAATGGGATTGCATAGAGGCCACCTTAATTTTAACTGATTAAGAAATTAATAGCTATTACAAAAATTGCCTACCTATATATCCTCCGCCTTACTTTTGCCCGTAAAGACAAATTTTGCTATGACTTTGATAGAAGAGTTAAAATGGCGCGGCATGATTCAGGACATTATGCCCGGAACGGAAGACCAATTATCTAAAGAGCTCACCGCCGGTTATATAGGCTTTGACCCCACGGCTGATTCACTGCACATTGGCGGCCTAGTACCCATTTTGTTATTGGTACACCTACAGCGGGCCGGACATAAACCGTTTGCTTTAGTTGGCGGCGCTACCGGTATGGTAGGCGATCCAAGTGGCAAAACTGCTGAGCGGACATTACTCAGTGAAGAAATTTTAGCAAAAAACATCGAAGGAATAAAAGCACAATTAAAAAAATATCTTGATTTTGACTCCGGTAAACCAACTGCAGCTGAACTGGTAAACAATTATGACTGGTTTAAAGGGTTTGAGTTTCTATCTTTTATCCGGGAAGTGGGAAAACATATTTCCGTAAACTACATGCTCAATAAAGAAAGCGTGCGGAAACGCCTTGATGGAGAGTCAGGGATTTCATTTACTGAGTTTACGTATCAGCTTATTCAGGGATATGATTTTTATTGGTTGCACGAAAACAAAGGATGCAAACTTCAAATGGGTGGCTCTGACCAATGGGGTAATATCACCACCGGAACTGAATTGATAAGAAGAAAAGGTGGCGGTGAAGCATTTGCTTTTACTTGCCCGCTTATTACAAAAGCAGACGGTGCCAAATTTGGTAAATCAGAAGCAGGAAACATCTGGTTAGATCCTCAAAAAACTACCCCTTTTCAATTTTACCAGTTTTGGTTAAATGCAGCAGATGCCGATGCAGAAAAGTGGATTAAAATTTTTACATTTTTGCGGAAGGAAGAAATAGAAAATTTGCTAATCGATCATAAAATTGATGAAGCCAAAAGACTATTACAAAAACGCCTGGCAGAGGAAGTAACCATTTTTGTACATGGAGAGGAAGAATATAATAAGGCTATAGAAACAACAGCAAAATTATTTCAACAGCAAACAGGAACTGTGGAGTCATTGAGTGTAGCTGACCTTGAAGGCATGGAAGGAATAGTAACGATTGATATGCCGCAAAAAATCTTAGAAGAAGGGATTGATATTGTTTCTTTTTTGGCGCAAACCTCTATTTTACCCAGCAAAGGAGAAGCCCGCAAGATGGTGCAAAATGGAGGCATTTCTATAAACAGAGTTAAAGTAGAAAATTTGCAATTTATGGTGGAAAAATCCTTATTGCTGCACCAACAATATTTTTTGCTACAAAAAGGAAAAAAGAATTTTTACCTGATTAAGGCAATCTAATTAAGAAAATAAATTTTTGTTATTAACCTAATAAACCCTTTCGCTCGTGGTAGGTTTTTAAAATAAATTCTCCAAAAAGCGTATTGGCCCAGGCAAACCATTTTCGGGTAAATTTTGATGCATCGTCTTTATAAAATGATTCATGCATAAAGCCGGTACCTCCGTGGCTTTTTTGAAGCATTTCTAAGCAAGATTTTATTTCCATTGCATCCTCACTGGTTAGGCCACGCATGATAATGCTCATAGGCCATATGTAATCCATACCTACATGAGGACCACCAATTCCTTCTCCTGCCTTGCCTTTAAAAAAGAATGGGTTTTCACCAGACAAAACAAATTTTCGCGTATTTCGGTAAATACCATTTTCCAGGTTGCTACCAAGGCCTGGGCTTATCAAATAAGGAAGCGATAAAAGGCTTGGTACATTGGCATCATCCATCAAATTGTATGATCCAAAACCGTTTACCTCATAAGCATATATTTTTCCAAATAAAGAATGAGTTACTACACCATACTGGCTAACTCCTTTTAAAATGGTGCGTAGCATTTGTACCGTTGTTGCTATTGTTTCTGATGGCAAATCATTCTTTGCCATTTGCAATAACTGAAGAAGCGATTCTGCTGCAAATAAATTAGATGGAATTAAAAAAGGGAAAACAGTTGCATCATCACTTGGCCGAAACATAGAATGAATAAGCCCTATTTTTTTGGTAGGATATCCATACCCTGCCATGGGCACACCATCTGTAGCCCAGGCTGTCTTTCGTTGAAAACGATAGGGCCCTTTATTTTCTAATCGTTGTTGCTGCTGAAATGTTTTTACTATTAACTCCATAGCTTCCTTCCAGTCTTTGTCAAATACAGACGTATCTCCAGTAGCTTTCCAATAACCATACGAAAGCCGAATAGGATAGCAAAGCGAATCAATCTCCCATTTGCGTTCGTGTATGCCCGGCTTCATGGCGGTGAGGTCGTCCTTCCATTCACTTATTTTATTAAAGTCTTTATAAAATGCATTGGCATAGGGGTCCAATAAAATACATTGTGTTTGCCGCCTTATTACTCCGGCTATGAGTAGCTGCAGGGATTTATCTTCTTTACAAAATGGAAGGTAGGGCCATACTTGAGCGGAGCTATCACGAAGCCACATGGCATCTATATCTCCGGTGATCACGTAGGTGTCTGGCTTACCATTCACCATCTCGAAATCTACTGTGGTATCTAACGTATTGGGGAAACAGTTTTCAAAAAGCCATCCGATCTCTTTATTGCCAATGCTCTTTTTTAAGGAAGCAATCTGCTCCTCTATTGCAATGCTTTTAAATTTTCGGGCACCTGCTGCAATGCGTACCTCCGGATAATCAGGCGTAGCAGAAAAACTATATTTTGACATTAATAAACTGCCGGTAGCCAATGCAGATTGTTGCAAAAAAGAACGCCTTTTCATGTCTGAAAGTTAACCACAAATGTGACGGCATAAAGTGATTAGGAAAAGAATAAGAACAATTCAATAACCAACTCATCCTCCTATCCTATTATTGAGAAAACGTTACTCTACTTTTTCTTCTTTTGTCAATGAGGCTGCTTCTTCAGTCTCCATTAAAAACTTTCTTTCTTCCAGCAAATAACCATTGCCTTTTTCACAGAAATGGACTTTCAAATTTTCAATGCTTATAGGATTACCATCCGGTATATCTGCAATATTACTATGCCGTATATCATGCCCATCTACTATCATTACCAAACCACTGCCGATAGCCTCCATTTTAGATCCTTCTTTGATAAGCATACCCGTATCTTCTCCCAATCCAATACCAATGCAGGCCGGATTGGATGCCACAGCTTGTGCCAATCGTCCAAAACGTCCTCTTTTTTCAAAATGAGAATCAATGATCACATCATCAATGAAACCAAGGCCGGTAGCTAATTTTACCTCGCCTTTCAGGTGTGCTTTTGTAGCATTGCCTTCGTAGATCATGGTAGTGCTCATAGCCATAGCACCGGCGCTGGTGCCGGCTATTACAAAAGGTTCTTTCCAAAACCGATCAAGTAAAATTTTTAAAAATTCTGTACCTCCAAAAGTTGCTGTCAATCGAAGCTGATTCCCTCCGCTAAACATGACGGCATCACATCCTTTAATTCGCTCCAGGTATTCTTCACAATCCACATCAAAGCGGTTTCTAATGTGCATGAGGCCAATATTGATGCAGCCTATCTTACCAAAAGCATTTAGGTAATTATTGCCTACTTCCATAGGGATCATGGAGGCAGTAGTTACTACTTCTATGCGGGAAGAAGTGCCACCGGCTTCTTCTATAAACCGGCGTAAAATGCCAAGTTCAAAAAAATTGAGGTTATTGCGTTGGATCTCTCCTTTTTCAAGGTCAGTGCCTTTATCTTCTGCTCCGCCCACCGCTATTAGTTTTCCTTTAGGATATAACATTATTGAATAGTTCAATGTGACAAAAATAACTTAATCTATTTTATATGGTTAAGCAAAGTGAGGTTAATACCGCATCTTGAAAGAAAATAATAACAAATTAAAAGGCGCAATTTATATTTAAAAATATATGGATTGAACTCTTTCCACCTGCCATTTTTATAAAAAAATCAGGTTTTTGCAAATCGTGTTATTCCTTCTACCAGGTCATCCAAATTTTTAGCAGTAGTGTATACATTTGGCGTAATGCGTACGCCTTTTATATTTTCCCATTCTATAGTGGTAGCGTGTATCCGGTAATTAGTAAATAAAAAATCATGTAGTTCTCCGGGCTTTCTCCCCTCCACTGATACCATTCCAATAGCACATCCCCACTTTGGATGTAGCGAAGTACTGAACATAACTTTAGGCACATCCTTTACCCGTGTCATCCAATAGTTTTTAAGGTACTGCAGTCGCTTTTGCTTTCGTTCGCTTCCTAGCATTTGGTGAAACTCTAACGCTTTGCCTATGGCCTGCTCAATGAAAAAAGGGCGGGTGCCCAAATGCTCAAATTTGCGGATATCATCCTTAAGTGGCACATCAGAAGCAAAGAGTGGATAAAGGCTTTTTATTTTTTCCTTTTTTACATAAAGCATCCCGCTGCCAATAGGAGCGTACAACCATTTGTGCAAGCTCGTAGCAAAATAATCGCAATGGAGATCAGGAATTTTAAATGGAAAATGTGCAAAGGAATGAGCGCCATCTACCAATACGTCAATGCCTTTCTTACGAGCCTCATCAGCTATTTTTTGCACCGGTATTATTTGACCGTTCCAATTAATTACATGTGTTATGTGTACTACTTTGGTTTTGTTGGTAAAGGCATCCGTGTATTGTTTGGTTAAATAATTTTCATCTTCAGAAGGCAGTTCCAAATTGACCCAAATCATCTTAATACCGTCCCGCAATTCGCGTTGTTTCCATGCATTTACCATATTGGGATAGTCTTGCTTCGCAGCTACCACTTCATCTCCTGCTTTGAGTTGCAATCCAAATATCACTGTTTCCAAACCTTCCGATGAATTGCGGTTAATGGCCACTTCTTCTGCGCTGCACCCGGCTAGTTCTGCCATATTGTGCCGAAGTGTTTCTCTCCCCTGATCCAAAATGCGCCACATATAATAGCTCGGGGCTTCATTACTATAATCATAATAACGCTTCATAGCATCCTGCACCGTTTTTGGTGCCGGAGATACTCCGCCGTTGTTTAAATTAATAATAGCAGATGATACGGTAAATGCCTGTTGAATATAATACCAGAAATCTTCCTCATCTGCCAAATCATCCGGAGGTATATTTCTTGCTTCATCGAGCACATGGTGCAGGTTCTTGCTCCAGGCTGGTGTAGTAAGTGAAGACAATAATGTAGTAGCAGATAAAAATGTTCCTTTTTGTATAAAGGACCGGCGGTTGAACGGTTTCATGAAAAACGCATTTCTATAAATGTAAGGAAGAATAGGTGGTCTGATTACATTAATAAGAGAAAGAAAAATCTTTTGTGGTAATGAGAATCCGTAAAGGATAACCCTT
Source organism: Chitinophagaceae bacterium (assembly GCA_039921625.1). GTDB lineage: Bacteria > Bacteroidota > Bacteroidia > Chitinophagales > Chitinophagaceae > Flavisolibacter. The sequence continues at coordinate 18,016 of JBDSBL010000006.1, read as the reverse complement.
TTTTTTAGCTCAATAAATCTTAATTTTCGCCAACAAACCCGCATATGCAAATTCTGGAAATAAAAATATTAAGAGGTCCTAATTATTGGAGTGTTCGCCGGCCAAATCTCATTCAAATGAAACTTGACCTGGAAGAGTTAGAAGAAAAACCAACCGATAAAATTGACGGGTTTCGTCAACGGCTTGAAGCTTTGCTACCCTCCATGATCGATCATAGATGCAGCGAAGGAGTACGCGGAGGCTTTTTTCAAAGAGTGGATGAAGGCACCTGGATGGGCCATGTGATTGAGCACATTGCTTTGGAGATACAAACCTTAGCAGGCATGGATTGTGGCTTTGGCCGTACACGGGGTACGGGTGATGCAAAAGGCATTTATTATGTGGTGTTTAATTATGAAGAAGAGGACGCTGGAGTATATGCCGCTAAAGCTGCAGTGAACATAGCCATCGCATTAATAGAAAATAAACCATACAACCTGGAAGACGACATACAAGCTCTTAGAGAAATAAGAGAAGATACCCGCTTAGGGCCTTCCACCGGAAGCATTGTAAACGAAGCAGTAAAACGCAACATACCATTCATCAGGTTAAACAAAGGATCCTTAGTGCAGTTAGGTTATGGCATACATCAAAAAAGAATACGGGCTACTATTGCCTCCACCACCAGCACCATCGCAGTAGATATTGCCGGTGACAAAGAAGAAACCAAAAATATACTGGAAGGCGCTGAGGTGCCGGTACCTAAAGGAGTTATCATCAGAGAGGAAGAAGAACTTCAGTGGGCAATTGATAAGGTTGGTTTTCCTATGGTGATCAAACCTATAGATGGCAATCACGGCAAAGGAGCTACTACCAATATCAATAATATTGCAACAGCAAGAATAGCTGTGGCAGACGCTCAGAAATACAGCCGAAGTATTATTTGCGAAAAATTTATTACTGGCTTTGACTTTCGGGTTTTAGTGATCAATTACAAATTTGTATGTGCTGCTTTGCGCACACCAGCATCTGTTACAGGAGATGGTGTTCAATCCATTCAGCAATTAGTGGATGAAGTAAATAAAGAGGAACAACGCGGGTACGGACACGAAAAAGTATTAACGCGTATCACTCTTGATTCATTTACGGATAAAATGTTATCTGATAAAGGATATACATTAGAAAGTATTCCTCCCGCAGGTGAACTTGTTTTTTTAAAACCAACTGCTAACCTGAGCACCGGCGGCACTGCAACAGATGTAACAGAAGAAGTGCATCCAGCTAATATTTTTATGTGCGAACGCATTGCCAAAATCATTGGTCTTGATATTTGCGGAATAGATATTATGGCTGCTGATCTTAAAAATCCAATCAGGGAAATAGGAGGTGCCGTATTAGAAGTAAATGCTGCCCCCGGTTTCCGCATGCACGTGGAGCCAACGGTAGGCATTCCCAGAAATGTAGCAGAACCTGTGGTAGATATGTTGTTTCCAAAAAATAGTGATGGCCGTATTCCAATTATCGCCATTACAGGTACCAATGGAAAAACTACCACTACTAGATTAACCGCTCATATAGTACGCACCGCCGGCAAAAAAGTTGGTTACTCTACCTCAGATGGTGTGTACATACAAAATCAATTAATGATGGTGGGCGACTGCACGGGCCCTGTTTCTTCCCGCTTTGTACTAAAAGATCCCACAGTAGACTTTGCTGTATTGGAGTGTGCCCGTGGAGGGATACTAAAATCAGGACTTGGTTTCAGGCATTGCAATGTGGCTATTGTCACCAATGTAGCGGCCGATCATATGGGGCTGGGAGGTATTCATACGGTGGAGCAAATGGCACAGGTAAAACAGGTAGTGCCAGAAACCGTTTTTGAAAATGGATATGCTATTTTAAATGCAGATGATGACCTCGTTTATGAAATGCGCAAAGGCTTAGATTGCAACGTTGCGCTTTTTAGCATGGATGAAAATAGCCCCCGTATAAAACGACATAGCCAGAGAGGTGGTTTGTCTTCGGTGTTTGAAAACGGTTATGTAACTATTATGAAAGGCACCTGGAAGGTTAGGGTAATGCCTGTATCTGAAATACCGGTCACTTATGGAGGTAAGGCGCTGCACAATATTGCCAATGTATTACCTGCCGTTTTAAGTACGTATTTGTTTAAAGACATTACTATAGAAGACATCCGGCAGGCGCTTCAAACTTTTATACCTTCTTCTACGCAAACACCAGGAAGACTAAACTTCTTCCAGTTTAAACATTGTACCTTTTTAGCCGACTTTGCGCACAACCCGCATGGGCTGCAACTATTGTGTGATTTTATTGAAAAATTAGACTATCCCTATAAATTAGGTGTAATCAGTGGCACCGGAGATCGTAGGGATGAAGATATCCGTGAATTAGGTGAAATTTCTGCTCACTATTTTGATGAAATTATCATCCGTTGCGATAAGAATTTAAGAGGTCGCACGGTAGAAGAAATAATTGATCTATTGCAGCAAGGGATACAGTCAGTAAATAGGGAATTAAAGGTCCGGGTAATTCCAAACGAGAATGAAGCCATAGAAGAAGCGTACCGAACTGCAAAAGAAGGGAGCCTCGTTACCATTATGTGTGATGTAGTAGCCGGCGCAATTGATAAAATAAAGTCATTGAAGGAAAAGGAAGATGAAGAAAATAAAACAGGGAAATTAACAGAATTGCCTTCAATAAATTCTAATTGAATTTTGCTTATTTGCTTCACTCCCTTATTTTTGCACTCCTTTTAGCGATTGAGTTATGGTGTAACGGTAGCACTACTGGTTTTGGTCCAGTCAGTTAAGGTTCGAATCCTTATAACTCAACAAACCGGATTGATAAGAAATAGCTTCTAATCAAACCGGTTTTTTTATTATGTATTCGTAAAAAATTTAAATTAGGGTCTGCCGTTTTTACTCTTTTTTAAAATTAGAAATGATTATCACATGTTATTGTCCACAATACTTGTATTAATTAAGAATCGATATTAATTTGCACCGTTAACCCACCCTAAATGAAAATGAATAAAGCCTTTACGCTATTTATAGCTGTTATCTTTTTTGCAGCATGCAACAGAGAAAAACAAAACACCCCGGCAACGAAACCAGTTGAATTTAAAGAAACAACTTATGAGTTTTTAGGAACTTATGATTCTACCGGCCGGCCAAACTATTTACAACCAAAAGATCCTATTTCTTCTGATTTATTAGCTTACATCAATAGAACCTTACCAGAAGGCTCTGACCTTAGAAAAACAAATCCCGATCTATTAAATACAAATTCCATTGCAGATATCTCTATCTCTGTTTCTTCAGATGTATATATAACGTTTGTATCTCAAAACACCGGATCAGGAAATGCAATTGCTTTTTATACATATCCAACTGCCAATAAATTAAGCAGCACTAAGGACATCAAAACCATTACATATATATTTCCAACCGCTGGCACTGGCACTACCTTGCAAGCTGGGGATAAGGTGAAAATCGGACATTTTGAACCAGGTATTTCTATTGGGTTTGTTTTATTAAAAGGTGCATTCAATTCAACCACTGGTATTTTGGACAATAAAGTGGTACATTTTTGCTCAAATGATATTTTAAATCCAGAAGTTGATATTAATTTAAAAAAACACGCAGTGCTTCTTAATTATGTTGCTGAGAAAAAACTCTTAATTGGGTTTGAAGACACTGACCGTACCACGCCAATTTGCGATCATGATTTTCAAGATGTTGTCCTTTTTGCTACAGTCACACAATAATAAAATTATACATCTTAAAAAGCCCGCCTTTAGCGGGTTTTTTTATTATAAAACCTATTTTTTAAGGTGAAAATTAAGGAAGTCATGATCAAGCCAATTATAATAGCTGTCACTGAAAATATAGCGTAGCTGGAAATATAGAGGTACCAGTATTTTTTCATTCTTTCATTATCAATGGCTCCGCTTTTCAAGTATAATATAAAAACCGCAAAAAGAATAATGAGCAACCAATAGGACATTTGAGGTCTGCTTACTTTCGCTAATTTATCGGATGGTTGACTTAAAATGGCATAAATAATAATGATGATTCCAAGAACTGAAAGAAAATAAGACAGAATATTATTAAAATAAATGGCAGTGTAATCAGTGCGGATTGAATATTTTAATACTGCAAAGTGTGTAACGAAAAACCCATTTTCATTTGTAAATGAATCAAGAAAAAGATGTGATATAACTCCAATAAAAATAGAAATGAGAACGATCACATAATCGTTTAAAATGTAATTCCACCAATCAAATTTGCGCTCTTTTTCAAATTTTCGTTGAATGAAATATGGCGAGTTATTTAGTAAAGGATTTTTAATAATAAGGTGGAATACTAATCCTAAAAGAAATGCCATTGGAATATCAAACCAGAAAATTCCCAGTAATGAATGGCCGTACTCGCGCTCTCCTTTCATCTTAATAAAATACTCAAAGTCAGGTGTAAGACTGCCTGTTATTAAACCTGTAAGTGAGAAGCTGAATCTCTTGTAGCGTTGAAGTGGTAAAACGATTGCTGGATGAGAAAAGGTAAAAGGCATACTAAAATATATGTCTTTATAATTGAAGAATCAATTAATTAGTATTCATTTTTCCTAAAATAAAAACTGGAACGTAATCTTAATCGCAATGCAAAAAATACTAAATCTATTTGCTGATGTTTTGAAACAGCGACAAACATTTGTTTAGGCTTCCCTTCCAATTATAAATGGGTAAACCATAGATTTTAATTATTTTACTTTTATCCATTACTGAATATTTAGGTCTTTTCGCCTGTGTTGGAAATTGATCCGTAGTGATAGGATTAATGATGCATCTGGATTGTGTTGCCTCTTTAATGGCCGTTGCAAAATCAAACCAGGAAATTGAACCTTCATTACTAAAATGAAAAATGCCGGGTTCCCAAATGCTGCTTTCAATTATATAAAAAATAGAGGCAGCAAGGTCGGCTGCATAAGTAGGTGAGCCATACTGGTCGGCCACCACATTTACCTCTGTCCTACTTTCCATTAACCGGAGCATGGTTTTCACAAAATTGTTTCCATATACAGAATACACCCAAGATGTTCTAATAATTACAGTCGTTGGATTTTCCTGAATAGCAACCTGCTCTCCTTCCCACTTGGTAGTGCCGTACACTCCTATTGGGTTGGTGGCATCGTCTTCTTTGTAAGGTATTGTTGCGCCTCCATCAAACACATAATCAGTGGAAATATGAATCAATTTTGTATGCCGAATAAAAGACGCTGCTGCTAAATTTTTAACTCCTAAAACGTTAATGGCAGAAGCTGCTACTTCGTCAGTTTGGGCTTTATCCACAGCTGTGTAAGCCGCACAGTTGATGCAGTAATCCGGCAAAAATTGATGGAAGAATTTATCAACTGAAACCTTATTTGTAATATCCAATTCAGCCCTTGTTGCAAAATGAAAAGAATGTTGCGGATTGACAACAGCAAGATCACGAAGCTCCATTCCCAATTGCCCATTAGCTCCAGTAACCAGAATTTTTGCCATTGTTATGAAAGGGAAGAATAATTAAAATTGGAAATGCAATTTCTAAATGATGGCAACTCCTGGTCCTTTTCAGAAATTATTGCTTTGCCGTTTTCTATTTTCCAATCAATCCGTAGTTCTTCGTCATTATATTTTATACCTGCTTCGCTTTTTTTATTGTAAAGCGAATCACATTTATACAATACAACAGCAGCCGAGCTCAAAACAGAAAACCCATGAGCAAAGCCATGGGGTATATAAATTTGTTTTTTATTTTCTGCAGATAATTCTATTGAAAAATGTTGTCCAAACGTGGGAGAGCCATTGCGAATATCCACTGCTACATCTAAAATAGTTCCTTCCAATACCCGCACTAATTTTGTTTGGGCAAAAGGCTGCATTTGGTAATGTAATCCACGGATTACACCATAAGAAGAACTGGATTGATTATCCTGAATAAAAACAGTTTTTATACCTTCTTTTTCAAAAACATTCTGATTGTACGCTTCAAAAAAATAACCGCGGCTATCTTCAAAAATAGTAGGTTCAATTATATAAAGTCCTTGAAGTGCACAATGTTCAATCTTCATTATAAACTCCAGTATTCACGGGTTTTTACCTTGTTTCTGAAAGATCCTTTAAGATCAGCAATTATAGCTTTAGGCTTGGTGATACTTGCAAAGTACGCATCGTCCATGTTTGCATATGGCTTGTGGTTTACCGCAATAATTATGGCATCGTAGTCACTCCCTATTTTTTCAGCCAAGCCAAACCCATATTCATGTTTTAGCTCGTCCGAATCAGCATATGGATCCACCACATCCACATTTAAAAAATAGGACTCCAACTCATGGATCACATCGGCCACTTTTGAATTGCGGATGTCACTTACATTTTCTTTAAATGTAGCTCCCATCACCAAAACTTTTGCCGCCTTTACATCACTTACATTATTAATAATATGCCGCACTACTTTTTTAGTAATGTGAAGTGACATATTATCATTAATATATCTACCGGCTAATATTACTTTGGAAGTGTAACCTAATTCAGATGCTTTGTAAGTAAGGTAATAAGGATCTACTCCTATGCAATGGCCACCTACTAAACCTGGTTGAAATTTTAAGAAATTCCATTTTGTGCCGGCAGCTTCCAATACCTCATACGTATTGATCCCCATTTTGTCAAAAATGATAGATAATTCGTTCATCAAAGCAATATTCAAATCACGTTGTGTGTTCTCAATAATCTTAGCTGCCTCTGCCACTTTAATGCTGGAAGCCCGGTGTACACCAGCTTTTACTACCAATTCATACACTTTAGCTATTTCATCAGCCGATTCTTCATCGCAACCAGAAACCACTTTTACTATCGTTGCCAAAGTATGTTGTTTATCGCCTGGGTTTATCCGTTCTGGAGAATAACCTAATTTAAACTCATCGCAATATTTTAGTCCTGATGCTTTCACGATAATAGGCAAACAATCTTCTTCTGTGCAGCCCGGATATACAGTTGATTCAAAAACAACATAATCCCCTTTTTTAATCACCTTTCCTATTGTTTCTGACGCTTTTTTAACCGGAGTTAAGTCAGGCACATTATGTTCATCTACAGGAGTGGGCACGGCTACTACAAAAAAAGTTGCTTCGCGCAATTCTTCCAGTGAATTGGTAAACGTAATATCGCAGCCATCAAAATCTTCTTTCACCAATTCATTGCTTGGGTCAATGCCTTGTTTCATTAACGCCACCCTATCTGCATTTATATCAAAACCTATAACTGAAATTTGTTTGGCAAATTCCAGCGCGATGGGCAAACCCACATAACCTAAACCAATCACGGCCAACTTTGCCTTTTTATCTACTAATTCCTGATACATATTTATTCTTTGTGTACTTATTAATTTCTATTTATTGCTGGCGAATTCTTTAGGTTGTTTTGTCCACTCTTGTGGTGACAACGTTTTAAAATATTCGTAAGTAATTGCCAATCCTTCTTTGCGGTCTATTTTCGGATTCCATCCTAAAATTGTTTGTGCTTTGGTAATATCCGGCTTCCGTTGCTTTGGATCATCTACCGGCAAAGGGCGGTATTCTATTTGCACGTCCTTACCTGTTAAAGCCAATACTTCTTCTGCAAATTCTTTCAAAGAAATTTCAGTTGGGTTTCCAATATTAACGGGATATACATAATCACTTAACAACAAGCGGTAAATGCCGTCAACCAAATCATCAACATAACAAAATGAGCGGGTTTGCGAACCATCACCAAATACGGTCAGGTTTTCTCCCCTCAAGGCCTGACCAATAAATGCCGGTAACGCACGCCCATCATTTAACCTCATTCTTGGCCCGTAAGTATTGAAGATGCGGATTATGCGAGTATCTACATTGTGAAAAGTATGATACGCCATCGTTATGGATTCCATATACCTTTTTGCTTCATCATACACCCCACGCGGGCCCACCGGATTTACATTGCCCCAATATTCTTCCGGCTGGGGATGTACTAATGGATCACCATACACTTCCGAGGTAGATGCTACTAACATCCGGGCTCCTTTTGCTTTTGCTAAACCCAAACAATTATGCGTACCCATGGCTCCTACTTTCAGCGTTTGAATAGGAATTTTTAAATAATCTATGGGGCTTGCCGGTGATGCAAAATGTAAAATATAATCCAGGGCACCAGGTACATGAATAAACTTAGTTACATCATGGTGGTAAAAAGAGAATTCTTTTAATTTAAAAAGGTGTTCAATATTTTTAAGATCGCCAGTGATCAGGTTATCCATAGCAATCACTTCGTACCCTTCTTTTATAAAACGATCACATAAATGTGAGCCAAGAAATCCTGCTCCACCTGTTATTAAAATTCTTTTACCCATTCTTTTTTATTTATTGTAACTGAGGGACGACCAATGCACTCGTAATAAAAACCAAGTTCTTTTATAGCTGCTGTATCAAATAAATTTCTACCGTCAAAAATTACTTTATTCTTTAAAATAGAGACAATCTTTAAAAAATTGGGTGTGCGAAACTCATTCCATTCTGTGGCAATGATCAAAGCATCTGCTTTTTCAAGGCAATCGTATTGATTTTCCGCAAAGGTTATCGTATCTCCTATTGTGTTGCGCACATTTTCCATTGCTTCCGGATCATAAGCTGTGACTGTGGCTCCTGCTTTTATTAACCCGTCAATAATCTCAAGGGCTGGAGCTTCACGTATATCATCTGTGTTTGGCTTAAAGGCCAAACCCCAAACTGCAAAATGTTTGCCTTGCAGGTCGCCTTTGAAGTATTCTTTTACTTTGGTTACTAAATGAATTTTCTGACGCTCATTTACATCCATTACCGCATCTAAAATTTTAAAATCGTAACCTACTTCCCATGAAGAATGCACCAGTGCTTTCACATCTTTGGGAAAACAACTACCTCCGTAACCGATGCCAGGAAATAAAAACCTACGTCCTATGCGCTCATCACTGCCAATGCCATGGCGCACCATATCTACATCTGCTCCTAATCTTTCACACAACTGAGCTATCTCATTCATGAAAGATATTTTGGTAGCTAAAAAAGAATTTGCTGCATACTTAGTTAATTCAGCAGAGCGCTCATCCATGAAAATAACCGGGTTGCCCTGCCGTACATATGGAGCATACAATTGCTCCAGTAATTTTTTAGCTCTGTCTGATGTAGTACCAATCACAATCCGATCGGGCTTCATGAAGTCTTCTACAGCTACTCCTTCCCTTAAAAATTCCGGGTTGGAAACCACATCAAATTCACCGCTATAATTAGCGGCAATGGCTTCGTGTACCTTTTCCGCCGTACCTACCGGCACCGTGCTCTTATCAATGATTACTTTGTAATCTTTAAGCAATTTGCCTATGTCTTCTGCCACTCCTAATATATAGCGCAAGTCTGCAGAACCATCTTCACCAGGAGGTGTTGGCAATGCCAAAAACACCATTTCTGCTTCTTTCAAACCTTCTGCAAGATTGGTAGTAAAGCTTAGGCGGTCTTCTTTTAAGTTTCGCTCAAAAAGCTTCTCTAACCCTGGCTCGTATATAGTTATTTTACCCGCTTTTAATTTTTTGACTTTTGCTTCATCAATGTCTACACAGCAAACAGTGTTTCCAGTTTCCGCTAAACATGTACCGGTAACTAATCCAACATACCCGGTACCAACAACAGTAATTTTCATTTGGTGCTAATTTATTTATTGATATATTCTAAAACGTTTGAAGTAATGTAATGCAATTGTTCTTCCTCCATTTCCGTATGAATAGGCAATGAAATGACTCTTTCCGTAAGCCAATCTGTAACCGGCAGAAAGGTGTCTGCGGCACCAAAAGAGGCAAACATCTTTTGCCGATGGGCAGGTACCGGGTAATAAATCATGGAAGGAATATTTTGCGCTGCAAGAAACGCATTTAATCCGTCTCTGTCAATACCTTCAAGCAATAAAGTGTATTGATGAAATGCATGGTTTGAATAAGGAGCTCTAAATGGAGTAGTTATGTTTTTACTTCCTGCAAAAGCTGCATCGTAAAAATCAGCCACCTTTCTGCGGGCAGCAATGTAGTTATCTAAGTACTTTAATTTAATATTTAAAATAGCGGCCTGAAGGGTATCTAACCGGCTATTACAGCCCACCATTTCATGATAGTACCGAATTTTTTGCCCGTGATTAGCCACCATTTTTAAAGTTTCAGCCAATGCTGCATCATTCGTCATCATTGCTCCACCATCGCCATAGCAACCCAGGTTTTTAGAAGGAAAAAAGGAAGTAGTGCCAATAGTACCGATACTGCCAGTTTTTTGGGTTTTTCCATCGGCAAAATGGTAATCAGCCCCGATGGCTTGCGCATTATCTTCAATTACAAAAAGATTATGTTTTTTGGCAATTTCCAAAATAGCTTCCATTGGTGCCGCATGCCCATAAAGGTGCACCGGTACAATTGCTTTTGTTTTGGAAGTAATTTTTTTCTCTATCTCGGCCGGATCAATACAAAAGGTTTTAGGATCCACATCTACAAATACAGGAGTTAATTTTAGCAACGCAATAACCTCGGTAGTAGCGATGTAAGTAAAAGAAGGGGTGATCACTTCATCTCCCGGCTCCAAACCAAGAGCCATCATGGCTATTTGTAGCGCATCGGTACCGTTGGCACAAGGAACAACAAAAGGAACTCCGTTGTAGGTAGCAAGCGACTTGGCGAATTCCTGAACCTCCGGTCCATTAATAAACGCCGTGCTTTCAAAAACCCCGGCAACAGCAGCATCCACTTCACTTTTGATGTTGAGGTACTGTTGTTTTAAATCCACCATTTGTATAGAACGCATGAAAGTCTTTTTTAAAGTGGCGCAAAAATAGTAAAATAAAGGTGGGATAAAAGTTTGCGGCTATTTTTGTGATTTTCCATCAATAATTAAGTTTTGATTTTTTTGTACAACCTCTTCATTTACGCTTACAGGTTTGGGTTAGGGGTGGCTGCCTTGTGGAATAAAAAAGCAAAATTATGGATCAGTGGCAGGGAAAATTTAATAAAAAATTTAAAAGCCGAGCTAGCAGGATGTGAAAATGTTGTGTGGATTCACTGCTCCTCCGCCGGCGAATTTGAACAAGGCAAACCCATTTTAGAAAGAATTAAAAACGACTTTCCTCTTTACACCATTTTAGTTACTTTTTTTTCACCTTCCGGGTTGCAAGCAGCCAAAAATTATAAACGGGCGGATGTAATTACTTATCTCCCGTTGGATACTGCAAATTATGCAGCCACCTTTTTGTCGGTTGTGCAGCCTAAGTTGGTCATTTTTGTAAAATATGATTATTGGTATCATCACCTAAATGCTATTGCCAAACGAAACATTCCATTGATATTAGTTTCGGCCATTTTTAGAGAAAACAGTATTTTTTTTAAACCATATGGAAGCTTATACAGAAAAATGTTGTCCTTTTTCTCATGGGTGTTTGTGCAAGACAAACTTTCAAAAGATTTATTGTCTAAAATTGAAATAAATCATTGCAGCGTAGCTGGAGATACTCGGTTTGATAGGGTGAAAACTATTGCAAATAATTTTACTTCCTTACCTGTTATTGAAAAATTTATAGCTAATAAAATGGTAGTTGTTGCCGGCAGTACCTGGTATGAAGATGAATTGTTATTGTCAGAAATTAAAACCTCAGAAAATTTAAAACTTATAGTAGCGCCACATGAAATAAATAAAGCTCATTTAGAAAAATTATTCAATCTATTTCCGCAAGCTGTGGCCCATTCGCAAATTGAAAACGTAGCTGATCTTTGCTCCATTCAGGTATTAATCATTGATAACATTGGTATGCTTTCCCGTTTGTACCATTATGCTACAGTCGCGTACATTGGAGGAGGGTTTAATAAAAGTGGCATTCACAATACCCTGGAAGCCGCTGTGTGGGGGAAGCCTATTCTCTTTGGACCCAATTTTCAAAAATTTAAGGAAGCAAAAGATTTAATAAATAAAGGAGCTGCTTTTTCTATTACTACTAAAGAAGAATTATGTAGCAGGGTAAATCAATTTTTAATTGATCCATCTGAAAGAGAAAAAAGTGGCCAGGCATCCGAAAAATATGTAGCGGCTCAAACCGGAGCTACGCATAAGATCATGCAATACATTCAGGAAAATCGTCTTCTTACTAAACTATAAAAATGTTGCACCGTGTCCTTGCTATCATTCCACCCCAACTTCACTTTTAACTCTCGATTCATCCAATATTCAGCTTCGGGTAATATGTGAAAGTTGTTAATAGTTTTAATACTTCTTTCATACATCCCTTCATCTCCACGAAAAAGTTCATTGACAAATAAAAACTTGTCATTGATACCTACCGCTTTGCGCAGGTCCTTTACTGGTGATTCTTTTAACTGATGTACTACTTCTGTTTTTTCTTGTTTTAATCTATCGTTTAAAGACTCTTTTCTATCACCAATTAATTCATGCACTTCTTTAGGATTGGATGGCGGCTGCTGCTGCAACAAAGTTGGCGTTTCTGCCATGGCATCAAATGGGAAATGAGGAAGTGACTGATCAATTTTAATTTCAGCAACTATTACATCTTCCTTTATTGGTGGCACATCCACTTCAGGCCGACGCAAAAAGTAAGGTTCTGATTTTGGCTCTTCTCTGTTATAAGATTCATTTATCTCCGATGAAGGCTGGCTTTTTAAAGGTGCTTCCACCTTCTCAACCGGTTGCGTTTTTTCTTCTTCAACGGGTTGCGGCTTCGGTTTTTCCCCATACTTTTCTAATGAAATTGGATCGTTACTTTTTTCAACAAAAGGTTGGTTGTCTTCCAGATTGATTTTCATTTGTTTGATCACCACTGGGCGCAACACGTCAATCTTTGGTACCATCGCCTCAGGTGCTTCCACTTTGCTTTCTGCCGCGGCCACTACATTATTTGTTGGCATGATCACCGACACTTTTTTGCTTCCGGCAGGCTTAGAATTTTGTTGTAATAACATCAATTCATTTTGCAACAAATGCACGGTCATCAGCAATTGCGCAGGGGTACTTCCGTTATGATTTTGTGCTACTAATTTGTCTATAAGAACCTCTATTCTTTCCATTTCTTTATGGTACTTTTGGCCGCTGTTTAAAAAGTGTAAACGTAAAAGAGTGGGTAAAATTACAAACACTTTCTAAAATATAACCCGCAACTAAATTATACTACTCGTAAATGTTTATTGAACCTCATATAAAAGGGCAGTGTGGAGGCTGGATCGAAGTGATATGCGGCTCTATGTTTTCCGGCAAAACGGAAGAATTGATCCGCCGGCTGAAGCGGGCAAAAATTTCCAATTTAAAAGTGGAGATTTTTAAACCCGGAATAGATACCCGGTATGATGAAATAAATATTGTATCGCACGATGAAAATTTTATTCACTCCACACCGGTTGATAATTCACAAAAGATTTTGCTGTTTGCTCATGATGTAGATGTTGTAGGTATAGATGAAGCACAGTTTTTTGATGATGGCCTGCCGGATGTTTGTGATCAATTGGCTTGCCGCGGCATCCGGGTTATTGTAGCCGGTTTGGATATGGATTTTCAAACAAAATCATTTGGCCAAATGCCTTTCTTATTAGCTAAAGCAGAATACATAACCAAGCTTCATGCTATCTGCATGCAGTGCGGAGCTATTGCTAATTATTCCTACAGAAAAATACCAAGTGAAGACAAAATAATGTTGGGAGAAAAAGATGTGTATGAACCAAGGTGCCGACGGTGTTATCATTTGGATGGAAAAATCGGTTAAGATTTATAACAGGCTTTTGAGGGCTGTTTCAATTTACATATTTCCTTAAGAAACTTTTTCGATTGTATCAAATATGGACCCTTTTTAAAAAAGATTTGCTGCTGGAGATTCGCCAACAGTACACCTTCTATGGCATTTTGCTTTATGTAGCTGCCACTATTTTTGTCCTTTTTTTAGCGGTAGAAGATCCGGAAAGCCGGGTATGGAACGGCATGTTTTGGATCATTCAATTATTCATTTGTATCAATGCGGTAGCCAAAAGTTTTTTGGCAGAAAGCAGAAGTCGTATGCTTTATTTTCACTCCATTGTAAGCCCGCAACATTTTGTATTGGCCAAGTTATTTTTTAATGCGCTGCTCATGCTATTAATGAGTGCGGTAAGCTTTTTTGTTTTTTTCCTATTCTTAGGCAACCCAGTGGAAAGGATGTTGCCCTTTGTCGGTATTGTATTATTAGGTGGCCTAAGTTTGAGTTTGGTGTTTACTTTTTTAGCCGCCATTGCTGCCAAGGCACAGCAGAATGCAGCCATCATGGCCATTTTGGGTTTCCCACTTATTATTCCTCAATTGATCATGCTCATGAGAATTTCATCGGCAGCATTCAGCCAGGTAGGTGCTATTCCTTTATCTCCCGTCATCCTATTATTGCTGCTTGACTTTATGGTAGTTATCTTAGCCAATATTCTTTTTCCTTTTTTATGGAAAGATTAGTAGTCCTTAATTATTGTATTCAGGAAAGAAGGTTCACCCTTATTTTTGCAGCCAGTTTCTGCATGGATCGTTGGTTATAAAAAATTTTATATGAAAAAGTGGTGGTGGAAAATATTATGCATCGGGTTGCTCATTTATACCATCGTAGCCGGATTACTTTTCGAAGTTCCGCGTGTGCGCATTTTAAATGAAACCATCCGCAACTTATACTTTCATGTGTGCATGTGGTTTGCCATGATGATCCTTTTTATTGTTTCCGTGGTACAAGCCATCAAATATTTACGCACTAATAATCTTCGTTCTGATATTATTTCACGACAATATGCTGCGGTAGGTGTAGTACTTGGTTTATTGGGCTATAGCACTGGTTTTATATGGGCTTCTGCCACTTGGGTAGATCCAAATAATGCAGCGGCAGCTTCCTTTGGAGCCATTGCCCGCGAACCGAAACTTATTGGAACCGCCATTGGCCTGCTAGTATATTTCGCTTATTTTATACTAAGAGATTCTATATCTGATATTGATAAAAAAGCACGTATCAGTGCGGTGTACAACATATTTGCCTTTGCATTTCTGTTCCCTTCTATATGGATCATTCCACGCCTGCTACCTAGCTTGCACCCGGGCGGAGAAGGCAATCCAGCCCTCAATTATAATGACATTGATGCCCGCATGCGTATGGTATTTTACCCGGCTGTTTTAGGATGGACCCTTTTGGGAGTGTGGATTGTAAGCTTAAAAGTCCGCTTGAATTTTATAAAAGAAAAAACCCTGCTTGATCAATGATAAAAAGAATATTTCTTCTGTTTGCTGTACTCTGTTCCCATCTTTTTGTTTTTTCACAAAATGAAAAAGTAGAAATGGCGGATGGTTTTAGAAGTAATGGTAAAATTTATGTGGTAGTTGCCGTTATATTAACCATTTTTGCTGGCATCATCTTTTACCTGGTTCGCCTTGATAGAAAAATAACTAAAATAGAAAAAGACAATAGCGCTAACGATTTCTTAAACAATAAATAATACCTCATGTCAGCTACAGCAGATTATAGTTTTTTTGACAGTGTTGTGAAAAGTTTTGATAAGGCTGCAACCTTTACAAAATGGGATCCGGGAGTTTTAGAGCAAATCAAAGTTTGTAATTCCGTGTATCAAATGCACTTTCCCGTACGTATGGATGATGGAAGAATAGAAGTGATAGAAGCTTATAGAGTACAGCATTCCCACCACAAAACTCCCTGTAAAGGAGGTATCCGTTTTGCCGCAGAAGTAAACCAGGATGAAGTAATGGCACTGGCAGCTCTTATGACTTATAAGTGCGCCATTGTGAACGTGCCATTTGGTGGAGGTAAAGGAGGTATTAAAATAAGTCCAAAGAAATATTCTGTATATGAATTAGAAAAAATTACCCGTCGGTATACTGCCGAATTAGTAAAGAAAAATTTTATAGGGCCCGGCACAGATGTACCGGCACCAGACTATGGTACCGGCGAACGCGAAATGGCCTGGATAGTAGATACCTACCAAAGTTTGCGGCCAGGTGAGTTAGATGCTGCAGGTTGCGTTACTGGTAAACCGGTAACACAAGGTGGCGTTCGTGGAAGAAGAGAAGCCACCGGTTTGGGTATTTTCTTTGGAATACGTGAGGTATGTAATATGCCTGATATAATGGAAAAATTAGGCTTGGGATTGGGGATAGAAGGTAAAAAGGTAATAGTGCAGGGATTAGGAAATGTAGGATACCATGCTGCCAAATTCTTTCAAAATGCAGGAGCTAAAATTATTGCCCTTGCGGAGTTTGAAGGTTCTATTTGGAATGATAATGGGCTTGATGTAGATGAAGTTTTCCAGCACAGAAAAACATCTGGTTCTATTTTAAACTTTGCAGGTGCTACCAACTTTGCAAAGAATACGGATGCACTGGAATATGATTGTGATATCTTAATTCCAGCTGCATTGGAGAACGTGATCAATGGTGAAAATGCCATGAGGGTAAAAGCTAAGATTATTGGCGAAGGGGCAAATGGCCCATTAACTCCAGAGGCAGATGAATTATTTATAACAAAAGGAACTTTGGTAGTACCGGATATGTATCTCAATGCAGGTGGCGTAACGGTTTCTTACTTCGAGTGGTTGAAAAACCTAAGCCACGTGCGGTATGGACGTATGGAAAAGCGTTTTACAGAAAATATGAACCAACATATTATTGGCCAAATAGAGGAACTTACCGGCAAAAGAGTGATAGAACGCGAACGCCAATTTATAATGCATGGTGCGGATGAAGTAGATCTTGTATATAGCGGACTGGAGGAAACAATGATAACGGCAACCCACGAAATAATGGAAGCCTGGAGACAAAACCCACAGATACCGGATATGCGAACAGCAGCCTTTGTTGTAGCCATTAATAAGGTGGGTACTTCTTATGCTGAATTGGGAATTTTTCCATAAATATTATAATTACAAACATTATAAAAACACCTTGTTGAATGGCAGGGTGTTTTTTTTGTCCTTGAATTTGCAAAAAATTAGGTGAGGTTATAATGGTACAATTTATCCTTCATTAAAATAAGCGGTGATGCCGCCTTGGAGATTATAAAGGTTGGTAAAGCCATATTTTTCTTGAAGTTCTTTGATGGCTTTGGTGCTTCTGCTGCCGCCTTTGCAATGCACCACTACCATTTTTTCGCGATCAATTTTATTAATGTGTTCAGTGATTGTAGCAAGAGGAATTAATGTTCCCTTAATGTTCAAAGCTTGGTATTCATCTGGCTCCCGCACATCTATTACCTGCACATTATCTCCTCTTTTTTGAGCCTCTTTCAATTCTTTTGGGGTAATGCTTTTGATAATTATTTGATCGTTATTAGCTCCGCAAATAAGTTCATAATTTATTAATTCCTTAATGGTTGGATGATCTCCATTCAGGGGGTTGTCAGGTTGGCGCTTTATGGTAATGGTTCTTGATTCAAAATGGAGGGCATCAAAAATAAAAAAACGGCCACTCAGGGTTTCTCCAATGCCCGTTGCTACTTTTATTATTTCCAGTGCCTGCATGCTGCCAATGATGCCAGCCAATACTCCTAACACACCTCCTTCGGCGCAGGAAGGCACTTGATTTGGTGGCGGAGGGCTTGGATAAAGGTCGCGGTAGTTAGGACCTAATTCACCTTTTCTATTGCGATAATTAAAAAGGGAAACTTGCCCTTCAAACTGAAAGATAGCTCCATACACCAAAGGCTTATTCAACAAAACACAAGCATCATTTACTAAGTAACGGGTTGGAAAATTATCAGAACAATCGGCTATTATATCGTAGCCTGTAATGATGTCTGATGCATTATTAGTAGTTAGTAAGTCATTATATACATTGTATTTAACCAAAGGATTCAAGGCTTTTAACCTTTTAAGAGTAACCTCTGTTTTCCATTTACCAATATCATCGGTTGTATATAAAACCTGCCGTTGCAAGTTGCTTTCATCAA
>JBDSBL010000005.1:0-14456 GCA_039921625.1 Chitinophagaceae bacterium | reverse complement strand
ATGTTGGGCTTCATTATTATAGGAGCTATTGGTTCTTTACTAGGAGCAGCCATCACCAAGAAACGTCCGAACAATCCTTTTGATCAACAAATACCTTAATGGATCTTTCTATAGTCATTCCGTTGTTTAATGAAGAGGAATCGCTTCCGGAGCTTTGCCAATGGATCAATCGTGTATGTGAAGAAAATAATCTTTCTTATGAAGTAATTCTTATAGATGACGGCAGCACAGATAATTCGTGGAAAGTGGTGCAACAATTAAGGGCTGAAAACAGGCATTTAAAAGGCATTAAATTTCAACGGAATTATGGAAAATCTGCCGCATTAAATGAAGGATTTAAAGCAGCACATGGAGACGTGGTGATCACGATGGATGCTGACTTGCAGGATAGTCCGGATGAAATTCCTGAATTACGAAAAATGCTGCTAGATGGTGGATATGATATAGTAAGTGGCTGGAAAAAAGTGCGGTATGACAATACAGTTACTAAGAACATTCCTTCCAAATTTTTCAATTCTGTTACCCGTAAAGTTTCCAATATAAAACTTCATGATTTTAATTGTGGGTTGAAAGCATACCGCAAAAAAGTAGTGAAAGGAATTGAAGTGTATGGCGAAATGCACCGGTATATTCCGGTATTGGCCAAGTGGGCCGGATTCAAGAATATAGGTGAAAAAGTTGTGGAACACCGTGCCCGCAAATATGGTGTTACCAAATTTGGCTGGGAGCGTTTTGTGAACGGCTTTCTAGATCTATTATCCATAACATTTGTTGGCAAATTTTCTAAAAGGCCGATGCACTTTTTTGGTCTTTGGGGATCCTTGTTTTTTATGCTGGGCATAATCATTACCCTTTATTTAATAATTTCTAAAATAGTTGACACCAATTTTGCATTGACCAACCGGCCCGGTTTTTACCTTTCTCTCGCTTTTATAATTATCGGAATGCAATTATTTCTTGCTGGTTTTATTTCGGAATTAATAGCCCGCAATGCCCCCGGCCGCAACTGGTATTTAATAGAAGAAAAAGAAGGCTTATAATGCAAAGCATCATTATCATCGGGCCTGCATTTCCATTAAGAGGTGGCTTGGCCACCTTCAATCATCGGCTGGCGCAAGAGTTCATTTTATCTGGTGATACTTGTTCCCTCGTTTCATTTTCTTTACAATACCCCTCATTATTTTTTCCTGGCAAAACGCAATTTTCAGACGATGCACCACCGGCAGACCTGCAAATTAAAAGCTGGATCAATTCAATAAATCCTGCTACCTGGCGGGCAGTAGGAAAGAAAATTGGAATACAAAAACCGGACATTGTTATTGTTCGCTTTTGGATTCCTTTTATGGCTCCTGCATTAGGTACCATCCTGCGATTAATTAGAAAAAATAAGCACACCCGCATTATTTGCATTGCAGATAATATAATTCCGCACGAGCACCGAACCGGCGATAAATTGCTCACTGCTTATTTTTTAAAAGCTTGTGATGCGTTCATTACTATGAGCGAAAAAGTAATGACGGACCTTAGAAAATTTGATGCAGTAAAACCAGCCCGATTAGTAGCGCATCCTTTATATGATACTTTTGGCGAACCGGTGAAAAAAGAAGAAGCCCGAAAAAAATTGAACCTAAAGGAAACCGGTAAAATCATTTTATTTTTTGGATTTATAAGAAATTACAAAGGTCTTGATCTCTTATTGCAGGCCATGGCGGACCAACGAATAAAGGATGAAAAAATAACCCTGGTGATAGCAGGAGAATTTTATGAAGATGAAAAGCAATACCTGCAAATAATAAAGGATAAAGAGCTGGAAGAGGTCGTCATTTTAAGAACTCATTTTATACCCGACAGCGAAGTTCGCTACTACTTATGTGCCGCAGATGCAGTGGTACAACCTTATCGCAGCGCGACGCAAAGCGGTGTGACCCCCCTCGCCTACCACTTTGAAAAACCAATGATTGTTACTAATGTGGGGGGCCTTCCTTCTTTGGTGCCGCACCTAAAAAGCGGGCTTGTTTGTGAGCCTAATCCGCAAGCAATAGCTGAAGCAATTCTTACCTTTTATCAATTAGGCGAAAACTATTTTATTCCCCATCTTCGCATCGAAAAAGAAAAATATTCCTGGGCCAACCTGGTGAATGCGGTAAAAGAACTGGCCACCGAAACAGGCAAATAGGAATGAACTTTTTCTTATATAATGAAGTTTTGTTTTTCTACCCGCAGCCTTATTTAATCTTTTTCAAGTACTAATTACCTTGCATGATCTACAGAAGTAAAGCCCCTCTTCGCATTGGTTTGGCCGGTGGCGGTACAGATGTAAGTCCTTACTGCGATCTGTATGGTGGTGCTATATTGAACGGCACCATTTCTTTATATGCGCAAGCAAGCATAGAGCTAATTGACGAACCTAAAATTATACTGGAAGCCAATGACCGGAATGAACGGCTTGAGTATGACCTTGCAGACCAACTGCCAATAAAAGGCAGCTTAGACCTGTTGAAAGGAGTGTTCAACAGTATTCAAGCTGATTATGGAAATATAAAATCAGGTTTTAAATTATCTACTTATGTAGATGCGCCTGCCGGCTCTGGCCTGGGCACTTCTTCTACCTTGGTGGTGGCTATTATTGGAGCATTTGCCGAGTTGCTTCGGCTGCCTTTAGGTGAATATGATATTGCTCACTATGCGTACGAAATTGAGCGGAACAGCCTTAAGTTAGCGGGTGGCCGGCAAGACCAATATGCTGCCACATTTGGCGGTATCAATTTCATGGAATTTTATGCAGGAGATAAAGTAATTGTCAACCCCTTGCGGATAAAGCAGCAGTATTTATTTGAATTAGAAAATAACCTTGTGCTTTATTATACGGCCACCACCCGAGAGTCGGCGCACATAATAGAGCAGCAATCCAAAAATGTATTATCCAAAAAGGAAGGTTCTATTGAAGCCATGCACTTATTAAAAGATCAGGCGCAACGGATGAAAGAGGCCCTGCTGATGGGTAAGCTGGATCAGTTTGGCGAGGTGCTGGATTATGGTTACCAGCAAAAGCGAAAAATGGCAGATGGAATCAGCAATCCGCTGATGGAAGAAATTTATGAAACGGCAAAAAGTGCAGGTGCCACCGGTGGCAAAATTTCCGGTGCCGGTGGTGGTGGATTCATGATTTTTTATTGTCCTAAAAACTCAAAATACAAAGTGATCAAAAGCCTTGAGAAATTTGGTGGCCACCATAAGGCCTACCAGTTTGTAGAGCATGGATTGAAATCCTGGACAATATAATTTTTACCATATTTTGGTTTGTCGAGACAATTGAATTTAAACACCTTTCTTCCGGCTAATCCTCTAAAAGAAAAAGTAAAGGACATGATCTAAATTTGAACTTGTTTAATATAATATCTCTATCTCTATTTAGCATTAATTAATGGCATGGATCAAATAAAAAATATAATAGAAGCTTCGATTGCAGTAAAGCAAAAAGTGTTGCAAGATGAGGCAATGCTGCAAACTATAAACACCGTTGTAGATCACCTGGTCACTTCTTTTACAGCGGGCAACCGCGTGTACTTTTGTGGCAATGGAGGCAGTGCAGCAGATGCGCAACATTTGGCCGCAGAATTTTCAGGAAGATTTTACACCAACCGCCGGGCCTTACCGGCAGAAGCGCTTCACTGCAATACCTCTTACCTCACTGCGGTGGGCAACGACTATGGATTTGATGTGGTGTATGCCCGGTTGATTGAAGGCATAGGCGAAGCAGGAGATGTGCTGGTGGGCTTATCCACATCCGGCAATTCGGCAAACATTGTAAAAGCTTTTGAGGCAGCGAGGGAAAAAGGTATTACCACCATCGGTTTTACCGGCCTAAGTGGCGGCTTGTTGCGAGCCACATCCGATTATTTATTTGCCGTTCCCTCTGCCGATACACCGCGTATTCAGGAAACGCATATTTTAATTGGTCACATTATTTGCCAGCTGGTGGAAGAACGTTTTTTTGCTACCTAAAGTTCTAAAATAAGAGAAATCAGTATTATAATTATCGGCAGTAAGTAAGGCACATCAATATTTTGTTTCCAGCATTTGATCTTTGTGGAACTTCCGTTGTGTCACTCACTGGTACAAGAAGATCGCTATGGAGCTTTTCCAAAATAGAAGTTTATTGTTTGCTTATAAACCATAAAAAAAGATCAGCAGCGGTACAGCCGTCAAACGGAGCATCGCAAGTAAAGCTTAATAGAATTTCAGCTGCCGGTTACCAAAAAAATAAATTACGACGCCACGCCATGACCGAAGAAACTAAGAAGATATCAAATGTAACCTCACCCTTTTTACAGCACACGGCAATTATACTGGCTGGTGGCTTAGGCACGCGGTTGCAATCTGTAGTACCTGACCTGCCCAAGTGCATGGCCACCGTAGCCGGCAAGCCTTTCATCAGTTTTGTGATTCAATATTTGCGGATGCAGGGCATACAGAAATTTATATTTTCACTTGGATACCGCCACGAGGTGATCCAAAATTATTTGGAAAAAGAATACCCCACCCTCCAATATGAAGTAGTGATAGAAAAGGAACCGCTGGGTACCGGTGGCGCTGTAAAAGCAGCACTTGAAAAAGCAACATCCAATGAGGTGCTCATAGCTAATGGAGATACTTTATTTAAGATAAATGCAGCCCAACTTTCCGCGACACATTTGGAAAAAGGGGCAGCCTGCACAGTGGCTTTAAAACCAATGCAGGATTTTGACCGGTACGGTGTAGTGGCTATAAATGAAAGGAATCAAATAAGTTCATTCAAGGAAAAACAACCTTATACAAAAGGATTGATCAATGGGGGAATATACCTCGTCAACAAAGCTGCTTTTTTAAATCGTGACCTTCCTCAAATTTTTTCTTTTGAAAAAGATTACTTAGAAAAATTTGTATCGGAAGGCTTTTTTTATGGCTCGGTTCAGGATGGTTATTTTATTGATATTGGCATTCCCCAGGATTATCAAAAAGCACAATCAGATCTGGAAGCTTCCGTTTTAGATCTCACTAAAATTGATGATACCTGGACGCTTTTCCTTGACCGTGATGGGGTGATCAATGAAGAAAGAGTGGGTAATTATATTTTGCATTGGTCGGATTTTATTTTTAGTCCCGGCGTGCTGGAAGCATGGAAAATATTAAGCAAAAAATTTAAAACCATCATCATCATAAGCAACCAACGGGGCGTGGGAAAATTGGTGATGACAGAAGATACACTGAAGGAAATTCACCTTGAAATGGAAAAGGAAGTGGAAGGCAGCGGGGGTCATATTGATAAAATTTATTACTGCACAGAGGTAGATGACAAACATTTCAATAGAAAACCAAATCCGGGAATGGCGCTTTTGGCAGCAGCTGATTTTACTCAAATTGATTTTTCTAAAGCTTTGATGGTGGGCAATAAGCCAAGCGATGCCCGCTTTGGAAAGGCAGCTGGCATGTTCACCATTTTTGTAGCCACCACTACCCCGGAAATGCGGTACCCCCACCCTGATGTGGATTTGCGCTTCAATACATTGCTTGAATTTGCACAGGCATTACAACCTTAAGATAATTTTTAACCTTTTTTGCCGTTCTTAGTGCTAGCAAAAAGCATCTCCACTACGTGAAAAAACCTATTACATTCCTTTTCTTTTTCTTACTGATAGCTATGGCTGCTTCGGCTCAAAAAATTAGCTCCACCGATTGGCGCCTGTTAAAAGGAAAAGAAGATTCATTGAAAAAACTGGCAAAAAACTTAATAGTGGATAGCCTTACCGAAGGCCGCATGCGGAATGACAGCCTTTTTATCCGCACCCTCGTTCGCACCTTGCAGGTTAAAAATTCATTCTATTACCCTTTCGATTCTTTGTTGGGCATTGCTAAAGTGTACGCCCCAGATTCTACGTTCCGCATATTAAGCTGGACCCTCAACTTTGATGACTATTACTCCCGGCAGCGCGGAGCCATTCAAATGAAAACTGCTGATGGATCGCTTAAATTAATTCCGCTTCGGGATTTTTCTGAGTTTACTGCAAAGCCACTGGATTCGGTTCGTACAAAGGATAATTGGATTGGCGCCGTTTATTATAATATTATCAAAACAGAATACAATAACAAACCCTATTACACACTGTTTGGCTTTAAGGACCACGGCGTTCGAAGCAATATGAAGTATATCGAGGTAATGAATTTTGATGATCGCAATATGCCGCAATTTGGAAGTACGGTTTTTAGTTTTGAAAAAGACAGTGTAAAAAGAGCCTCGCAGCACCGATTTGCTATTGAATATAAAAAAGAAGCAAGCACCTTTGTAAACTACGATGAAGATTTAAAGATGATCATTGTAGACCACCTGATTTCTGAAACGGACGAGCCCGATAAGCCGTATACGTTTGTGCCGGATGGCGATCAGGAAGCCTTTGTATGGAAGGGTGGTAAATGGCTGCACATAGACAAACCTTTTACTTTTAAATTGGAAGATGGCCAGGCCCCGATGCCAGATGCCATACGCGATGAAAAAGGAAATAACAATGAATTAAAGTTGCAGGAACAGTCGGAAAAGAATAGAGGGAAACTGCCTGTAAATACTAAAAAACCTACTAAGAAAAAAGGCAAAGGGTAAGTTTCAATAAATTAATTACGTTTGCTTTTCCATAAAAATCTTAAAGGCAAAATCGATTAATTAAAATTTTTGACTACAGAATTAAGGAATAAACTTTTATCCCAATCTATACTTGCCGTAAGCGGCGTTATTTTTCCAATATTTACGTTACCTATTGTTACCCATGCTATAGGTCCATCGGGTCTGGGAAAAGTGATTTTTACGGATTCTTTAGTTCAATTTTTAGTTGTTTTAGCGAGTATAGGAATACCACTTTATGGAATAAGAGAGGTGGCGAACAAAAGAGGCAGCAGGGAGGATCAATCTAAAATTTTTTGTGAGCTTTTTTCTTTACAATTTATATTCACTATTCCTGCAGTCATCCTGTTGTGGATCATTGGCTATATTAGCCACATAGAACTTAATTTATTGATCATAGCAACCATAAGTATGGTTGGAAGTTGCCTCACTTTTGAGTGGTTTTTTCAAGGTAATGAAGCTTTTTTTTGGATTGCATTGCGTACTATAATGGTTCGGGCTATTACCCTACTCCTAATTTATTTGTTGATAAATAATGCAACTGATTATGCCTTGTATTATTTATTGCTGGCAGGTAGCATTCTACTTTCTATGGTGCTTAATTTTTTCTTTATTACAAAAAGAATAAGTTTTTCATTTTACAATCTTGAACTTTGGAAACATCTAAAAAATATAAATTGGATTTATGCAGGAAGTATCCTCATATCTGTTTATACCTTGCTGGACACTGTTTTATTAGGTTGGTTATCCTCCAGCCAGGCAGTAGGTTATTATAGTTTAGGATATAAAATTGTTCGCTTAAGTTCAATGCTTATCATTTCCATGGGAGTTGTATTTATTCCCCGGATTTCCTTTCAATATTTCTCAGAAGATAAATTAGAATTAAAGGATCAAATACAAACATCGCAACACATTATCTTTTTTTTGGCTTTACCATTGAGCCTTTTCTTTTTTGTAGTGGCTCCGGAAGTTGTTGCCCTATTAGGTGGAAAAGAATTTATGCCTTCCGTTAGGGTAATAAAAATTTTAAGTGCCATTCCCTTACTAATTAGCTTTTCTCATTTCACTGGTTTTCAATTACTTTTTCCGATGAAAAAAGAAAAGAAATTTTTTATGTTTTTAGCGATAGGGACCCTTTTAAATATTGCCTTGAATTTACTTTTAATACCTAGTTACAAGGAAACTGGTGCCGCTATATCCAATCTTTCTGCAGAAGCATTCATTACTATTAGCAGCTCCGTGTATTTAATTAAAAACATGCATTTACTTTTTTCCTTAAAAATGTTTTTTTATTCTCTTTTATCTTCTTCACTTATTGTGCCCATTGCTTATTTGTTAAGAGCAATGGCCTTGTCGCCTCTACTTTTATTGATCGTGGCAACAGTCACATTTGGAACGGGCTATTTAATTATTCACTTAAAACTTATAGGCGATCCTGTAATAAAAAAACTTTTCTCAAGTAAATTGTCGCTATGAACCGGTATTATGTAAGTGAACTATATCCTCATGCGTTGCATACTGTAGGCATATTGCGTGAAGATTTGGAAGTTCTTTTGGCTGAAGGAGGATATTTGAAAATTCAATTAAAAAATTCAATCTCAATTGTAAATAAATGTAAACAATATGCAAAGGCATTCACTCTAGCAATACAACTTCCGAAAAATTCGGTTGTGTTTTTTCACTTTCCGCTAAGGTCAAGGGTGATTCGATTTTTTCTTTCCCTAATAAAAAAAAGAGGCATTTGTATAATAGGTTTTATCCATGATTTGGAAGGTTTTAGGGATAAAGACAAAAAGATATTGGAAGAGGAATTATTCTGGTTACAATATTTCAAAGTCATCATTGCTCAAAATAAAGTGATGAAAAATTGGGTTGAAGCAAGGCTGCCGCAACTGGCTGTCATATCCATTGATTTTTATGATTATTTGGCTAAAGAATTTCAATGTAAGCCGCGTTTTATTTCTAATGAAATAGCATTTGCGGGAAATCTGTCTAAAGCACCATTCATTTATAAGTTGGACTTACTCACTCAGCTGAAATTCCATATTTATGGTCAAACATTGAATATTGCTAAACCTACAAATACAATATACCACGGCTTGGTTGAGCCCAGATCATTACATAATATAATACAAGGCAGTTATGGATTAGTTTGGGATGGTCCTAACGTTGAAAGTTGCACAGAAATAGGAGAATATTTAAAAATAAATATGCCTTATAAAATGGCTTTGTATACGATGGCTGAATTGCCATTAATCGTTTGGAACCAAAGTGCTATGGCAGAATGGGTTTTAGAAAATCAAATTGGAATTGCAGTTCATTCACTGATGGATTTACCTACTATCCTTAATAAAGTGAAAGAGGAGCACTATGAGAAAATGATCAAAAATTTGCAAGGAATAAAATTGCAAATTACAAAGGGAACTTATTTTAAAATAGCACTTAAAAATGCCGAAGAATTTTGCGGTTACTCATCCAGCTTAAGAACAGCTAA
This sequence comes from Chitinophagaceae bacterium, assembly GCA_039921625.1. Classification (GTDB taxonomy): domain Bacteria; phylum Bacteroidota; class Bacteroidia; order Chitinophagales; family Chitinophagaceae; genus Flavisolibacter. The sequence goes on along the minus strand of JBDSBL010000005.1, from coordinate 5,310 downwards.
AAAGGCCTCCTGAGGCACTTCCACATTTCCTATCTGCCGCATTCTTTTTTTACCTTCTTTTTGTTTTTCGAGTAACTTACGCTTGCGGCTAATATCTCCTCCATAACATTTAGCAGTTACATCTTTTCGCATGGCAGATATATTTTCACGCGAAACTATCTTGGCGCCAATAGCAGCTTGAATGGCTATTTGAAACTGTTGCCGCGGCACTAGTTCTTTTAATTTTTCACATAATTTACGGCCAAATTCGTGCGAACGACCGCGGTGGATCAATGCGCTTAAGGCATCTACTTTATCATTGTTTAATAAAATATCCATTTTCACAATATCCGCTTCCCGCATACCGATGGGAGAATAATCAAAGGAGGCATATCCCCGGGTTTGGCTCTTCAATTTGTCGTAAAAATCAAACACTATTTCAGTCAATGGCATTTCAAAAGTAAGCTCAACGCGAGTGGGAGTTAAATAACTTTGATCTATTAAAATACCTCGTTTACCCAGGCATAGCGTCATGATATTTCCTATGTAATCAGGCTTTGTTATGATCTGCGCTTTGATAAATGGTTCTTCTATGCGGTCTGTTTTGGAAGGGTCAGGGAATTCAGTTGGATTATTTACAATCACCTTTTCACCTTTGGTGGTGTAGGCTATAAAACTAACGTTCGGTACGGTGGTGATCACCGTTTGATTGAATTCTCGCTCCAATCGCTCCTGTATAATCTCCATATGAAGCAACCCCAAAAACCCACAACGAAAACCAAAACCTAAGGCTTGGGATGTTTCTAACTCAAAGGTGAGTGAAGCGTCGTTTAATTGCAACTTATCCATGCAGTCACGCAGCTCTTCAAATTCATCCGTATTGACAGGAAATATGCCTGCAAATACCATGGGCTTTACCTCCTGAAAACCTTTGATTATTTCCTGCGTTGGATTTAAGGCATTAGTGATTGTGTCACCTACTTTCACTTCTTTTGCATTTTTGATACCGGTGATAATGTATCCAACGTCGCCTGTCTTTACTTCATTCTTTGGCTCCAATCCTAATTTTAAAACTCCTACTTCGTCGGCAATGTATTCCTGATTAGTAGAAACAAATTTTACTTTATCTCCCTTTTTAATAGAACCATTTACAATTCGGTAATAAACAATAATGCCTCGAAAGCTATTAAAAACAGAATCAAAAATCAACGCTTGCAAAGGAGCATCTTCTTTCCCTTTGGGTGCCGGAATGCGCTCTATAATTGCTTCTAACACACCTTCTACACCAACACCGGTACGACCACTGGCTAATAAAATATCGTCTGGTTTACAACCAATTAATTCAATGATCTGATCTTTCACTTCTTCTATCATAGCTCCGTCCATATCAATTTTATTGATCACCGGAATTATTTCGAGGTCATTTTCAATAGCTAGATATAAGTTGGAAATTGTTTGTGCCTGAATGCCCTGAGTAGCATCTACCAGCAAAAGAACACCCTCGCAAGCCGCAAGGGCACGACTTACTTCATAGCTAAAATCTACGTGCCCGGGAGTATCTATTAAATTCAACACATACTTTTCACCCTTGTGAATATGATTGATTTGTATGGCGTGGCTTTTAATGGTAATGCCTTTTTCCCGCTCAAGGTCCATATCATCCAACACCTGATCCATCATTTGGCGCTCTGTGATAGTGTTTGTGACTTGCAGTAAACGATCGGCCAGGGTGCTTTTACCGTGATCAATGTGGGCAATGATGCAGAAATTCCGGATGTTCTTCATGTGCTGTTTTATCCCAATTTGGGAGGTGCAAATGTAGCGAAATTAGCGAAAGAGGGTACCGTTTTCAAAGTGGCAAGGTTCAGTTTTGGCTTACATTTACGCTTCGTGGTACAGCAAATGAAACTGTTTGGCTATAGTTCCATAATTATATTTTTCAACCGCGGAATGAGATATTAATTTTCTATTATAATTTTTGTAATTCATTTTTATAGAGTGCATAGCAATTGCCAAAGCAGGTACATCACCTGGCGATACCAAAACTCCGGAAGATTCATTTATTAACTCTGGAATGCCACCTACCTTAGTTGCAACCACCGGTACTCCGCAGCATAGAGATTCTCCAATGACACAAGGTGAATTTTCCATATGGCTAAATAATAAAAGTACCTGAGCTGATTTCATTTGTGTCGCTACTTCTGTGTAAGGCACTTCTCCCTTAAAAAAAATATGCTTGTTCCATAAGGCATCCATTTCAGGAAGAACCTTATAGAGTTTGCTTTCTGTGCCCACAATAATAAGTCGGTCATTCGGTAAATTATTATTGTTGAGATACATTGCAAATGCTTTAATAATTCCCTCAATGTTTTTGATCAGCGCACCATTAGACACATGTATAAAAGTAAATGGTTCGTTTTCCTGCTTTTCATTAAAATGAAATAGTGTAGTATCTACCACATTTGGCATTATGAAATATGGCTTTTTTGTTACCATATTATTTATACTTTCTCCTAAATAGTGACTACCTGTTAAGAGTTTTTGCGATTTTTTATAAATATATCCTAACAACTTTTTATTAATCATTGGCCACCTTAGGAAATTGTTCTTTTCTACTTTATTATATATCCCCCAATGCTCAGTGATAAAGAATGGAATGCCGTATTTTTTTTTAATCCATAATGCTATTAATCCTGCCTTCCAGGGCACGTGCACATGTACCAAATGAGGCAAGCCATTTTTATTTATATAATCCGTGATACCTTTTTTAAAAAATTTCAGGTATAAAATTTGATTTTTAATTGACTTATAAATTGTGGCTTCTTTAAAGTAAAATAGTTGCTCTGTGAGACCTGTGTATTGATTAAGAGTTTGAAAGTTTTCGGTTGCACCATTTTTTGTTACATAAAGCACATGTATATCATCGTAGATAGCCGCAGCCTTTGCATGGCGTTGAATAAAATCGCCGTCAAATGGAGCAGTATCGTTTGGATACCAACTAGCCAGCCACAATATTTTTTTCCGGGACATGCTTCAAAAATCTTTTTAATTAATTAAATTGTTGCAGTACATAAAATGGGGTTACATAAAAGAAACTTTTCGCGGCATATGACCACTGGCTTTGGAACAAAAGCCTCAGACACATCCGGCCGCTATTACCGCAAAGATGGATCAGTAAATATTATTAGACAAGGGGTTCCTTTTTTCAATCGATTCAGTTGGTTTCATACCTGGCTGTCCATGTCTCAGTGGAAATTTTGGCTCTCGCTCATTACTTTTTATATTATTCTGAATGTTGTCTTTGCACTTATTTATTATGCCATCGGGTTGGAACATTTGACCGGGCTTTCAAAAGGATCGCACGGAAAAAATTTTGCAGAAGCATTTTTTTTTAGTGCCCAAACATTTACAACTGTTGGTTATGGCCGGGTAAGTCCAGTTGGGTTTTTAGCAAGCAGTGTGGCAACCTTTGAAGCTTTTTTAGGCTTGCTAGGTTTTGCTTTAGCAAGTGGATTATTCTATGGGCGTTTTGCAAAGCCTCGCCCCCATTTATTCTTTAGTGATATTGCTTTATTATCTCCTTACGAAAACGGAAAGGCGTTAACTTTTCGGGTGGTACCTTTCAAAAACAACCACCTTACCGATGCAGAAGTTAAGCTCACCCTAGGAATAAGGACATGTGAAAATAACGAATGGAAAAATAATTTTTTTCCACTAAAAGTTGAATTCAGCAACATAGATTCTTTAGTTCTTAACTGGACGATTGTGCATCCCGTAAATGAGCAAAGCCCACTACATGGATTGACTATTGAACAAATGAAAGAAGCAAAGGCAGAAGTAATGGTTCTCTTAAAAGCATACGATGAAGTGTTTGCTACCAATGTGGTAGCTCGCACCTCTTACACTGCAGAAGAATTTATAGAAAATGCAAAGTTTAAGATCATGTACGAACCATCCCGGTCAGGCCACGCAACAGTCTTAAATGTAAACCAACTCAATGAATTTGAATTGCTCGATTTAAAAAAATAAGAGTGCAGTATTATTAAACTTTAAAACTTATGGAATTAAACCAAATTTTTGTTTTAATTCAAGTCAAAGATTAATTCCACTTACATTCAATCAAAATGTAAAGATGATTATTGTTTCAATGCTTTAATAATTGGAATAAATTCAGCAGCCACTAAAGAAGCGCCACCTACGAGGCCTCCATCTACATCAGGGCATTCAAACAATTCTTTTGCATTGGATGCTTTTACACTTCCTCCATATAAAATAGAGATTTGATCGGCTATATTGTTACCATATTTTTCTGCCAAAACAGATCGTATAAAAGAGTGCATTTCCTGCGCCTGTTCTGTACTTGCTGTTTTGCCGGTGCCTATTGCCCACACGGGCTCGTAAGCTACAATCGTCTTCAATACTTGTTCTTCGGTAAGTTGTACTAACGATTCTTTTAACTGAGTAGCTACAAAATCATTTTGATCATTTTGCTCTCTTATTTGTAACGGTTCTCCGCAACAAAAAATAGGAGTAATGCCACTTTCAATGCAAATGTTTACTTTTTCTGCAACCACCTCATTGGTGTCATTATAAAATTCACGGCGCTCACTATGGCCCACTATACAATAGAGGATGCCAATAGATTTAAGCATTTCAGTAGAAACTTCACCTGTAAATGCACCACTCTTTTTTTGGCTGCAATTTTGGGCTGCTATAGCGTATCCTTTCAGTTCATCTACCTCGCTTTTCCCCATGATCAGGTAAGGAAAGGGTACCGAAAAAATAGTCATTTGATCCTCTCCTAAAACGATTGGATCCCCTAATATTTCGTCAAATAGTTTTTCTGCTCCCTGATAGGTTAAATTCATTTTCCAATTGGCTGCTGCAATCTGTTTCCGCATAATTTTTATTGATAAAGTTCACGTTTTAAAATAATAATAACCGCTCTGCTGGCCGATTGATAAGTGGTAGTATCCGTGGTGGCCGCTACCTCCCAACCTTTATTTCCTAATTCATTTAGTTTAGAACTTAAGGCCTCATAATCCACCTTTCTACTCCAAAATCCCGTAGTAGGAACATCAATGACTGTGTACTCAAATTTCTTCATTTCAATTAATAGTTTTCAAAAATATGATGCAAAATAGATGTTTCCTTATCTTCTAATTTTTGATTTTTAAATGCTTTCCAGTTTTGTAAATGTACCAATGCTTTATCCCATTGGTAACGCTGCATTCCATCGCTCCCCCAGGAGAAAGAAGGGATAAACTTTGGGGTAAGTCCCCCGCCAAACACGTTGCAACAAATGCCAATTACAGTTCCAGTATTAATGGA
>JBDSBL010000004.1:0-10667 GCA_039921625.1 Chitinophagaceae bacterium | reverse complement strand
GAAAGAAAGCATTATACGGATGTTGGCCCGCCTCCACCCAAAACGTATTGTAGTTGTATCCTCATCTCCACAGATAAGATATCCAGATTGTTACGGCATTGATATGAGCAAAATGGGTGATTTTATTGCATTTAGCGCAGCCATCGCATTGACCAAAGAGCGTGGTTTAGAAAAGGAACTAACAGAACTTTATGAACAATGCAAAGAGTTGTTGCGCATAGATCAATTACACACAGTGAACCTTGCCAAGCAGGTGTACAAACCATTTACGACAGAAGAAATCACAAATAAAATTGCACAACTGATCACTCCACCCGGACTTACTATTCCGGTAGATGTAATTTTTCAAACCATAGAAGCTTTGCACGAGGCTTGCCCCAATAACCTAGGCGATTGGTACTTCACCGGCAACTATCCTACGCCGGGTGGAAACAGAGTGGTAAATAAAGCATTTATGAATTATATGGAAGGAAAGAATTTGAGAGGTTATTAAGGTATCTAAATTAAGGAGCTTGAGAGGTAGAAAAAGATTAGAATTTAATTTATGAAAACACTCATCATTGTACGGCATGCTAAAAGCAGCTGGGATATTATAGGTCAGGAAGACAGTGAAAGACCATTAAACGAAAGGGGTAAAAGAGACGCCCCTGTAATGGCAAAAAGACTAAAAGAAAAAGTAAAGAACATTGATCTTTTTGTATCAAGTCCTGCAAAGAGAGCGAAGCGAACCGCACGGTATTTTGCATCAGAATACAAAACAGATAAAGACAACATTCTTGTTAAAAAAAATCTTTACGAAGCAGCGGTTGCAGACTTTGTTGCGGTGGTTGAAAACCTGCCTGATAAGCAAGATGCCATTGCACTTTTTTCACACAATCCAGGCATTACAGACTTTGTCAATTCGCTCACCAAAGTAAGAGTAGATAATATGCCCACTTGTGGTGTATTTGCTATTACGCTGAACACAAACAAGTGGGCAAAATTTAGTGAAAGTGAAAAGACGTTTTTATTTTTTGACTATCCGAAAAACGCTGAGGCGGGAGATTAAAACTTATTGATTTTAAGTTCTCCATTGCCCCTTCCTTCAGTTTTTAAGGCAATGTTTGCTATATTTTTTCCGGTTACTTTCCAATTGCCATTCAGTTGCAGCAAGGAAGCGTCTTGTGTTGTAAGTTCCATATTGATCACTTCATTTCCTTCAATGTCTTTTGCTACTTTCCATTTGCCAGTACAAGAATCATTGATACGCTTGCAATCAAGTATACCGCCATTATTGAAACGGAATGAATATTCCGAAAAGGAATTCGTTTTATCGGTATCAGCATAAAAATAACCTACCGACCAATTGCCTTGCGATATGATTTCTTTTGTAGTAGAGAGATAATCAAAATTGGGAGAACAGCTTCCGAAGATTAATGAGGAACATAAAAGCAGCATGGCTGCCAGGGTTTTTGGGTATTTCATTTTGTAAAGGATTTTTGGTAGGGCCAAAATACGGCACCATTTTATAAAATCAAAGTGGTTACCAAATTTAGTTTGCTTACTTAATTATCAGTTGTTGTTTGTATCTGCACCTTGCAAATAAGTACCTATTGAGGCTACTGCTTTTTTCAACAGATCGTTGTTGAAAACGGGTTCCATTTTATAAGGGAAAGTAGCCGCAAGGGATAAGGCATTTTTTAATTGAAACTTTGACTGTGGCAGGCATAAAGCAATATTGTTTTGCATTAAATGCAGGGCCAGATACTCTTGTTCTGTTTGGCCGGGGGTCGGTATCATAATTGCCTTTTTCTGCATCCTCACTACATCCATTACCGAGCTGTACCCGCTGCGACATACAACATACGAGGCCCCGTCCATCGCTGATTGCATGGCCTGAGTGGGTAAATGATTGACAATTGTTATATGGTTTGGTACTGCAGGTAATACACTATCACCCGGCAATCCGCGAACAAAGAAAACAGGCTCTTTTAATTCATTTGCCTGGCGTAATAAAATAGCTTCCAGCACGGACCGCTGTGGTTCTGGACCGGAAAGTAAAATCAAAATATAATAAGTCAGTCCATCGGGGGAAGAAGCCCGAAACCGGCTTACATAATGGATGTAGGATACCTTACTATTTGGAAGAATTTTTGGGTGAGACAAGTCTCCGGCAAGTGTGATACCTTCTGCCGCATCTGGCACCCAGCACTCCTTAAATTTGTTTACATATTTATATAATTTCTTCTGTACGATCCGGTCAGCAAATGCTCCAAAACCTGTTTTTAAAGCAAGCTGATGGGTGACTAAGAAGCAAGGAATTAGAGAGTGATAAAGGCCATAGCGATTGTCTGAAATAACGGCATCAATGCGGTGATCCAAAACGGTTTGTTGCAGCCATTTATTTTCCGCTTTTATAGCTTTTTGTATTTTAGGAATCTGTGCTATCACCTTGGAAATAAAGCTCCATTTTTTTTTGGAATAAGTAATGCCATAACCCGGTAGTGGTAACAGAGTAAGATGGGGAAATTCTGCCTGCAAAAGAATTGCTGATTTTCCTGTTGCGCCCAATAGCACCTCATACCCGGCGGCTAGCAATTCTCTTATTATCGGGATGCAGCGGGTAGCGTGTCCAAGTCCCCAATCCAAAGGAGCTATTAATATTCGTTTCTTATTTAAATTAACTCCCTGATTCATAATTATTTTTCTATTTTGAGCCTCAAGCATACTAAATGCTTTGTAAAATAGTTAATTTATAAAATCACCTATGATCCGGAAAAATCTATACATGGCATTGTTATTGACCTCGTTAATTTTCGTACTTTCCAGTTGTTCCAGAAATGTTTATTCAGGCACCGGCAAAGGAAGTAATTGCGGTTGCCCCAGTAAAAAAGGAATGGTTGGATACTAAAAAACGATTGGAATGAAAAACCACAGACGTGATTTGTTGATGTTATTAAACACAGCTACTTCCAGCGAGGCCTTAGAAAAAGAAATAGAATGCCTTCACTCGCTTTTAGTGACTGTAGAAAATAATGATGCCTTCTGCACGGCACATGAATTAGCTACCCGCATACGAATTACCCATAAAAAGAAGAGCATATTAAAGGCTACCGAAACCTCGCAATTAAAACCTTTTTTCTTTTTGATCAATAAAAACTAATTAGTGCAGCTCCTCTAAAGCAATCCGCAGCTTTTGAATCATATCAGAAATCTCTTCCTTTTTACAGGTACCTACACTGAGGCGATACCACGGAGAATCATTTGGAGCTCCAAAGGCATAGAAAGGAACAATGGCGAGTTTAGCTTTTTGTAAAATATAGGATGTAACCTCACTTTGATTTTTTAATTCTAAACCATCCGCCGTTTTTTTACCTACGGCTTGTATTTTTATTGTTAAGTAAATAGCTGCTTCCGGCGACACAGCATCCACCGGTAAGCCTTCTTTTTTTAACTGCATAAGACCTTCATAAATGCGCCGCAACCGTTCTTCTACTTCATTCTTAAAAGAGGCCAGGTATTCCTTTATTGCCTGCGGCTGCACTAAAAACTTAGCGACGCCTTTTTGTTCTGCCATAGGTGCCCAGGCGCCTACATGCGATAAAATAGCTTTCATTTTATTTAGGATTGGTGCAGGCCCCATGCTCCATCCTACCCGAACGCCGGTGGCAGCAAACACCTTACTCACAGCATCAATATAAATGGTGTACGGCCGCATACGGGGGTTCATTGATACAGGATCATAATGCTCAATGGCACCATAAGTCAGCTGCCAATACATTTGATCATACATGAGGTAAAGCTTTTTTTGGTCTTCGCCGCGACGCTCATTTTCTCCTACTATTAAATCACATATTTCCTGAAGTCCCTTCTTGCTGAAGGTAGTACCTGTGGGGTTTTGAGGAGAACAAAGGGAAATAAATACAGCGTCTTTTATATGGGGTTGAATAGCCGCCGCTGTGGGCATAAAATTATTTTCCGGCAGTGCTTCTATCACTACGTGTTCACCCCCTACAAAATGAGTGTAATGGTTATTGTTCCAACTAGGTACTGCATATATTATCTTATCACCCTCATCACAAATGGCCCGGTACAAGGCATAAATAAGCGGCCGGCCACCAGAGGCTACTAATATTTCATTTGTATTATACTCCAGGCCTTGAAATTCTTTGGCAAAAGAAACAATGGCTTCCCGCAGATCAAGGTTGCCTTCTCCCAAAGGATAGTTTGTAAAATGCTGCCGGTAGGCTTCTACTATCAGGTCTTCTAATCCTTTAGGTATTGGAAAAATATGCGGATCAAAATCGCCAACCGTAAAATTGTAAATATGCTCTCCTTGTCGAATACGCTCTCTTATTTCTCCGCCCAGTTTTACAATTTCAGATCCAATCAATGTTTCGGCAAGGTGCGATAGTTTCATATTCATTTTTTACTACCGCAAAAATAAAGACTAAGTGTTAGATGAGAGTTGTATTTGTGTAGTGATGTTGCAATCAAAAAATCATATCATTTTATAAAAAAAATTAGAAAAAAATCAACTGTTTAAATAAGGTAAGCTCGTTGTTGGCTTCTTTAAAATAGCGATAAAAACATAGTTTAAAAACAACCTTTTTATCCCTTTTCCACGAATTGCCTAAGTGCAAACAATTTGAGGTGCCTGTGCTAATACCTGACAAATTTTAGGATATTTAGGTATAAGATTTATTATGAATCATCTTCCGATTGTAACAGAAGCCAGGGATTATGTAGCCGGATACTTGCAGGAGCACGCCAACAATAAAATAGTATTTCACACACTGCATCATACGGAGGCTGTGGTGGAGATTGCAAAGCAAATGTGTGCTTATTATGAGCTCGGCAATCAAGATGCGTCTATTGCTTTGGTGGCCGCGTGGTTTGTAAATGTGGGTTATTATGAGGCTTATCGGGAGCATGAAGAATCGAGTGCGGGATTGGCGGAAGCGTTTATGAAAAGTGCCGGTGTAGGTGATGAATTAATAAAGGAAATAAAGGCCTGCCTGTTGGCAACTAAAATGCCGCTAGTACCTGCTACATTGCCACAACAAATTGTTTGCGATGCAATGCTTTTTCACCTGGCAATGCCTGACTTTGCTGAACAAAATAAATGGCTGCGCAAGGAAGTATCTTCCTTACAGCCAATACCAATTGATAAAAATGAATGGAGAGCCTCCACTATTCAATTCATGGAAGGCCACAATTACTTTACCGATTATTGCAAAAAACATTTAGCAAAAAAGAAAAAGGAAAATCTGGAGTTGATGCGCAAAAAACAAATTGCCGGTGCGCTTGCTATTGACCCGGTAACGGCTATACTACAAAAAGGCCCTGACCCTGCCACCATCAATGCGAATGGCGAAAAAGAAGAAAAGAAAAAAGATGACCGGCCGGAAAGAACCATTGAAACAATGTTTCGAATAACCTCTGATAAAAGTCAGCGGCTGAGCGATCAATCTGATACAAAATCAAATATTATGATCTCGGTGAACGTCATTATAATATCCGTATTGCTTACTGTATTGCTGCCAAAGTTGGGTGATAAAGAACAATTCAGAATTCCGGTAGTTATGTTGCTTCTGGTCAGTCTTAGCACAATAATTTTTTCTATAATAGCCACAAGGCCACGCATCCCGCGAGGCACCTTTACACACGAGGAATTAGAAACAAAAAAAACCAACCTTCTTTTCTTTGGCAACTTTTATAAGATGAAGTTTGAAGAATATGAAGAGGGTATGTTTCAGATAATGGATGACCGTCATTTCTTGTACCTGACCCTCCTGCGGGATATATATACACAAGGCGTACGGCTGGGCCAAAAGTACCGGATGTTGACCCTTGCCTACAATACCTTTATGTATGGACTAGTAATTTCCATTATTGCTTTTGTGATTGCCGGCATCTGGCCACACAGCATATAAAGTCATTCATTTTGTCATTTCATTTTTTTTATTTGTTGGTATAATGGCTCAAAAAAAATTTGACTACCACCTTGATTTTAAAACCATTGACTTTCGGCAACAGCCTGAGAAATATTGCGTTGGCCGCGGGGAGCAGGGAGTACTTTTAGTAGAGCCTTACAAAAGCGAGATACTGCCGCATTGGCGTTTTAAAACTCCCGACATTGCTTTAAAATCTTCCCGCAAAATTTATAGCCTTTTCTTAAAATATAAAAAAGCAGATGACTTTGTAGGGATGGATATGGCCCGGAAATTTTTGCAAATGGGCTACACCCGCAGCCGCCGCTATGCCAACCATAAAAGCGGAAAAAAATATGATGGCCCAGTGCCCGATGATAAAAAAGGACAAAGCGGTGCGCATGGGCGCAAACAATTGCCGCAAGAAACAGACCCGGTGAAGGCAGAAAGTGCGCAACTCTTTTTTGAAAAATGGCAGAAAGTAAAGAATGATGAGGTCTATATAAAAATGACCAAAGCGCATAAAGATCAATACGAACAGTGAACTCAATTCTTTGGTATTTGTTCTTTAAAAGCGGTACTATTATTTCATGTAGTGGTATTCAAATTTATTTATGATGAACCTTGGTTATGCTTGCATCAATATGGGCCTGAGTGAAAAAGGAATAATGACCAACCGCGGCATGATCCGTAAAACTTATTTGGAGAAAGGCATTCAATATGCATCACAATTGGCTCTGCAAAATGTAACTGCTTTGTTGCAACTCATGGAATGGAATGTGGCCAATAATATTTCTGTTTTTAGAGTTACTTCAGACCTTTTTCCATGGGCATCGGAATATAAATTAGAGGACCTTCCTGACTTTACAGAAATACGTTCTTTACTGGAGGCCATAGGCCGGCATCCTGTTCGCATTTCATCTCACCCGGGCCCTTTTAATAAACTGGCCGGAACAGGAGCCACGTTAGCCAACACCATCACAGACCTGGAAATACACTCTCAGGTATTTGATCTGATGGGGATACCCGCATCGCACTGGCATAAGATAAACATTCATGTAGGTGGTGCTTATGGAGACAAAGAAGCTACCCTGCTGCGATTTGCCCAAAACTTTAAACTTCTTTCCAAAAACCTGCAAGGAAGACTAAGTGTAGAAAATGATGATAAGCCTGGATTGTACACCGTGGTGGACCTGCAAACGGTGCACGATATAACGGGTATTCCTATTGTCTTTGATTACTTTCATCACCGCCTGCACCCGGGAACGCTATCTGAAAAAGAAGCTTTTTTGGCGGCTTATAAAACCTGGGATGTGAAACCGGTATTTCATTATTCCAGCTCCCGGAGAGAGTACGAAGATCCGTTGAGCAAAAAAGAAGCACATGCAGACTGGGTGCACGAGCCGATAAAAACATACGGAAAAAAGGTAGATATAATGCTGGAAACAAAAATGAAAGAACTTTCCATAGTGAAGTATTGGGAAGAATTTGGAAAGAAATAAAGCATTCTTTATTGCATTATAAAAAAGGGAAAAACAAATGTGTTTTTCCCTTTTCATTGTTCCGTATACTTTCCAAAGTAGCGTAGCGGCAATGGAGCGTCGCCCATGTCGCTGCCATAAAAAGCTGCTGCTGGTTACCCTATTCTTTTTCTAATTCTCTTAATGGTACCATTTCCAAGTCTTTGCGGGCCGGGCCGGTGAGTACCTTGCCGGATGCATCGTATCGGGCACCATGGCAAGGGCAGTCCCAAGTTTTTTCAGCACCGTTCCAGGCTACTATGCACTTGGCATGCGTGCACACCGGGTTCACTGCATGTAAGTTGCCTTGCTCATCTTTATACATGGCTATAGAATCGCCGTTGTAGTCTACCACTTTTGCTTCACCGGGAGCTAGGTCTGCCAGCTCGGTTAATTTGGTTCTGCCAATACGCATTCCAAAAAACTTAGCTACTACGTCCGCATTTTCTTTTACAAAAGAAGAGAAACCAGCGACCATCTTCACGCGGGAGGGATCAAAGACCTCTGAATAATCGCTTTCGCGGCCCGTGAGTATTTCGGATAAAGTGAGTGCAGCTATATGGCTATACATCATGCCATTGCCGCCGTAGCCTGTGGCTACATATATATTTTCTGATGCTCCGGGCAACCCTCCTATATACGCCAAGCCATCGGCCGCTTCAAAGTATTGTGATGACCATTGGTAGGCAACCTCCTTTATTGAATAATATTTAGATACAAAACTTTGGAGGTGGCGAAAGCATTCTTCCGTATTGGTTACATGGGCCGTTTTGTGGTCTTCGCCTCCGGCAATTAAATACTTTTGACCTCCTACTTCCTGCGTCCGGAAATAATGATACGGATCATGCATATCATATACTAGAGCATCGGGATAATTATCATCTTCTAAGATAATGGCCATTGCATAACTGCGATAGGGAGCGCAGCGAAAATGTAATAGATTGATGCCGGGAGGAATGTGCGTGGCGTAGATCAACTTATGTGCTTTAATGGTGCCAGATTCTGATTCTATCAATAAAGCAAGCTCGTTGTCTTTTACGTCTATTACCCGGCAATGTTGCACTATAATTCCTCCAATTTCTTCAAAAGCTTTGGCCAGCGCCATTACATACTTGGTGGGGTGAAACTGAGCCTGCCCGGTAAATAAAATTGCTTTTTGAAATGGAATAGGCACGGGAATAAGTTCTGTTTCTGCCACGGCTACTCCTACTTTTTTCGAGGCTTCCAACATATCAGCTAAAGTGTCTGATTGTTTTTCATTTTGCGCATATACAAAGCCGTCTTTTACTTCGTAATTACATTCTATTTTATAGGTTTCTATGTTTTCTTTAATCAAGGCTAATGAAGCTTTGGCCGCACTGGCTACCAATTGTGCATCTGTTTCCCCAAAATCCTTAATCATTTGGTGGTAATCTGTATCGAAAAAGGTATTAAGGTGGGCGGTAGTGCCTCCTGTGGTGCCAAAGCATAGAGTTTGCGCTTCGGCTACCAATACTTTCTTCCCTGCCTTTTGCAATTGAAGTGCTGTGGTGATGCCTGTCATACCACCGCCGACTATCACCACATCAAATACCTCATCAGGTATGCTGGTTGTTTTTGATACATAGTCCGGAACCTCCTGCCACAAGCTTTTTTGTGCTCCATCTCTTTTCATAATATTCTTTTTATAATTAGTAAAAAAATAGTGCCCGATAGGCATTTCTATTTAAGGGCTCACTTTAAAAAGCGGCTACCATTTATCCTCCTCATCCGGGTCCGTGGTTTGTTGGCGAAAGCTTTTTTTTGTGTTTAATTTTTCCTGCTGTCGCTCTAAGATTAATTGCGCTATGATGGCAGCAGCATCTTTATCCTGATGCTGTTGCAAGAGGGCTTTCAACTTTTCCTCGCTTATATCTATCCTGTACAACAATTGAAGTAAGCCTTTGAAATTATGATTGATCAGATCGTTGATATAGGGCTCAATTTGTTGTTGTTTATCGCCCTCCTCTTCCGTGGAAGCCGCATTATTTATTAGTAGCCATAGATGGTCAATTTCTAAACTCATCTCTTTAAATTACTGATAATATAATAACTATAGCTACTTAATAGATTTGCATAAAAAACCAAAACAGGTCAATTTTTTTCAACTCCTATTTGGTAGATAAGTTCAATATAAGAAACCGTTTATTAAGCTGCGTCAATAGATTCGTTGCCGGCATTTACGAGGAAAACTTTTGGGCTGTATAAAAACAAAAGGTTTTAATTAAAGTTCTGCTTCATTTCTTTTTGCAAAAGCACCTTTCACTGTTTTCCAATTAAAAAGTAAGGTCCAGATGGTGGCGGTAACTAATGCCTTTAAGATTATTAGCTTAATTGAAAGAGGATGTTCCCGAGGAAATAAAAGATCACCTGTAACTTGTATAAAAAGCCACATAAATAAATTGGATAAAAACACTACCAGCAATTTGTTTTTATCAATCTGTGTCCTGTACCAGTCTTTGATCTTTTGAAGCATGTGGTAAATTAAAACTTATCTGCCACTCCTAAATTGAATAAAGCAAAATCATATTTCACCGGGTCGTTTGGGTCCAATTCTTTCAATCGTTCGGTTAAGGTTACTGCGGACTTCCAATTCAGTACCTTATCATTCAATAGATGCAAACGCTTGGAAACTCTTGCTACATGCACATCTATTGGGATCACTAATTGGGATGGTTTAATGCTTTTCCATATGCCAAAATCTACCCCTTTTTTATCCTTTCGTACCATCCATCGCAGGTACATATTCAGCCGCTTGCAGTGAGACCCTCGTTGTGGAGTGGCAATGTGTTTTTTAGTTCGTTGCGGCGCATCGGGCAATGAAAAAAAATATTGATGAAAGCCAGTCAATCCTTTTTCTGTTGTGGCATCCTCTTTATTCATCCATTGGCTGAAAGCAGTTTCCAGTGAATTACTTTTTTGGTAATGATGTTTTAAAAAATGAATAAAATAAAGGAGGTCGGTAGTGTTGAAGGTGCGGTGTTTAAAGGAAAGTAGTTTTTTAAGATCCTCATTGGAATGATTAGTAATAAATTGGAAGGGATCATCATCCATGAAATGCATTAATTCCGTTGCTTTATTAATGATGGTGGTACGTTTTCCCCAGGCAAATACGGCTGCAAAAAAACCGGCAATTTCAATGTCCTCTTTTTTTGAAAAGCGGTGAGGGATCATGATCGGATCGGATGGAATAAAAGAAGGTTGATTATATTCATCA
>JBDSBL010000003.1:0-4997 GCA_039921625.1 Chitinophagaceae bacterium | reverse complement strand
AACCGAAAAAATTAGGGCTTCTGTTACGGTAACGAATACCGGTTCATTTGATGGAGAAGAAGTGGTGCAATTATACTTGCAGGATCCGGTAGCTTCCATTACCCAACCCGTAAAAAGATTAAAAGGTTTTCAGAAAATATTTTTAAAAAAAGGAGAAAGCAAGGTGGTTACTTTTAGTATAAGCATTGAAGATTTAAAGTTTTATAATGGCGATTTGAAATGGGTTTCAGAACCGGGACTTTTTAATGTAATGATTGGTACTAATTCTGCTGATGTGCAAAAAGCAACTTTTATATTGACAAAATAAATTTATCTACAAAGTGACGGGTCGTCATCCTCTTTAAGAAAAGTAGAATCCATTGAAATTATTTGGTATGAGAAAGTTGCTTTTAATTTTTTTATCGCTGTCTTCCCTAGTTGCCATTTCGCAGGCTCAAGATTTTTCCCTGTATCAAAAAAAATGGTTAGTGCAAGGAGTTGATACATTACCCTACCGTATTTTGCTTCCGGAACCTTACGATCTAAATAAAAAGTATCCTGTTCTATTTTTTCTACACGGTGCCGGAGAGAGAGGCATGGATAATGAAAAGCAATTAATACATGGTGGCGCTTTGTTTTTACAAAAAGAGGCGCGAACTAAATTTCCAGCCATTATTGTTTTTCCTCAGTGCGCAGAAAAAACATCCTGGAGCAATGTAGTGATCTCCACTGCCGAAGGAGGGAAACGAACTTTTAATTTTCAAGAAGGGGGCGAACCGACAAAACCAATGGCTATGTTGGAAAACCTTATTCAGGCTATATTGTATGAATATTCAGCAGATAAAAATCGCATATATGTAGGAGGATTATCTATGGGAGGTATGGGCACCTATGAAGTAGTGCGCCGGCATCCTAAGTTGTTTGCTGCGGCATTTCCTATATGCGGCGGAGCCAACCCGGCTACCGCAAATAAATTAAAAAGACCTCAGTGGTGGATCTTTCATGGTGCAAAGGATGATATAGTGCCGTATCAATTTTCAGAGGATATGGCGACTGCCTTAAAAAGAAAAAGAGCTCAGGTTACCTTCACTCTTTATCCAACTGCCAACCACAATAGCTGGGATGCTGCCTTTGCAGAAAAGGAATTATTACCCTGGCTATTTGCAGCGCACAAATAGTACAACACAATAAAACTCACTTAAACTAATAATTGAAAAGTTTAGTAAGCGCCCATAGATTCCCTCTTTATTTTAGTTCTAAATATTCTACCAATGGTACAATACGGTCTTTGGCTACATATGGGATGGCAAGTAATACATTTTTAAGATCGGCTTTTGAAGCATTAAATTTTTTCAATAACTCATACACTTTTTCCGGATGGTATAAAATAATATTTGTTCCGTTTGCTGCTTCATAAACAGAATTAGGCAAAGTGCCTCCCCAATCTTTTTCTGCTACAATAAATTTGAGTTTTTCCGTCACGGTGGCCATTCTTGCCAAGAATCCTTTATTGCCATTAAGTACATTGTATTGATCTTGTAGCGGCTTGTCAAACGATAGCACGATCTCAATCTTTTTCCTGATACTTGTTTTTGGAATGTTGATGATGGTTGCTAAATCTGTATTAGAGTAAGACCAGGTACCCGGCCGGCCATCGGCAAAAAAAGGGTATTGTTTGCCATCAACGATTACTTGCACCGGTGCAATAGTATTTGGCAACCGAAGTTCAAAAGCTTGTTGTGTTACCTGGCCTTTATAGGTTCCTGTTTGAGGTTCTATTTGGATCTTTATTTTTTTGTCTGAATCATTTTCACGTGTGATTTTCCGGTACGAAACACCACCTTTTTTATAACTATCTGTATGGCCATCATCTTCATATAAGGTTACTTGTCCCTTATTCAACCCAGGCACAAATAGTAAGACATTTTTGGATGGCTGTTCCTGCAAATTTTTCATTTCTGAATTCAGCGGAATGATACTTCCCTCCTTTAGAAACATAGGAATTTCTTCTTGTGTATACTGCCGATCATAGCTTGTATTTCCTTTCAAGAGCGCCCCGGTGCTGTATTCCAGCCATTGACCCTCGGGTAGCCAAAATTTTCGTTGCGCTAAATAATTTTCTTTTGAGGCTGCAGATGTGATGGGTGCAGCAATAATATCGTTGCCAAAATTATATTGTGTTTTGTAGTTATAAGCTTCTTCGTTATCAGGATAATTATAATACATGGGTCGGCAAATAGAAACCCCGGAATCATAAGCTTCACGTGCAGCATTATAAATATAGGGAGCCAACGTGTATCGTAATTTTATTGCCTCCCGCATGGCTAAAAATTGATTTGGGAACTTCCATATTCTCCTTTCTATCTCAGAAATTTTAGAGGAGTGAGTTCTTAATATCGGACTCAATACACCAAATTGTAACCATCGCAAATACATTTCACCATCGGTAGGTCCATCAAAAATATGTCCGCCTATATCGTGGCTCCAATATCCATAGCCTACATTGGAAGCAGTAGCGGTAAAATAGGTTTCAAAATCAAGTGTTTCCCAATTAGTATGCGCATCGCCAGAGAAACCAATCTGATACCGGTGATTGCCTAAGCCTCCCCATCGGTGAAAAAGAAACGGCCGTTTTTCACCTTCATTTTCCATGTTGGTAAAAAAAGTATAATTAAGCCACCAGGTATTGGTTAGATTTTTAATGTTTTTATCCATCAGGTATTGCTGCCAATCAAGCCACCAAAAGTCAACTCCCATTTTCTCCATGGGCTTAAGCAACACATTGAAATAAGTCTGAGCCCATTTTTTATTGGACATATCAAATGGAATGTATTTTTTTTGGGTGGTATCAAAACCAAATTTTGCAGCAAAGGCACCATACTTTTCTTCCATTGGCGGTACGCCGGAGGCGGGATGAAGATTTAAAGCCGTTTTTAATCCTTCTTTTTCCGTCCACTTAAAAAATTGAGGTGGGTCGGGAAATAAACTTTTGTTCCAGGTATAACCCGTCCAGCCAAGCATTTGCCCTTCCGGATCTGTCTTTACATTAAGGCCACTAAAATTGTAGGTTTCATGCCAATCCATATCAATGATCAACACATCCATCGGTATGTTCATGCTTTTAAAATTGGTCACCAGGTTTCTGAATTCTGCATCATTGTAGATCCAGTACCGCGACCACCAATATCCAAAAGCATACTTCGGAGGCATAGGTATTTTGCCCGCCACTTTTGTATAATCCAGCAATGCTTTTTTGTATTCATTTCCATAAGCAAATAGGTACAGATCAATTGCTGTGGTGTCCGTACGATCGATCACCCAATTCCAATCTTTATCACCATTGAATAAAGGTGATTTGCTATCATCTACCACCACCCAACCACTGCGCGACAACAGGCCATTTTCCAAATTCTTTTCTCCCTCCCAACCGTTTACCTGATCCAACGTTCGCATGGTGCCTTTCAAGTTGCCCGTATCCCGCATGCCCGGTTTCCATTGGGTTGAATACATGCCATTTTTTAATTGTACACTAAGGTTTTCATTATTGAAAGGCTTTCCATCATTGATAAAAGCTAGTGTAATTTCTTTTGTTTGAATTGTTATGGTACTTCCACTTTGTCTTGATGTAAATGGAGGTGTAGGTAAATGACGATTAATAAATACAAGCGAGGCTTTGTCTTCAAACTCTTTCTTAGCGCTGTATTCCATGCGTACCAATTGCGGAGTCAATATGGTAAACCGTGCATTCCCAAAATTTATGATTGATGAAGGGGAAGCGGCGGGGTTGTTTATTTGACAAAAAGAAATTGAGGGAAAAGTGATGAGCAGAAACAACAAAGCAACATTTCTCATAAGCAGTAATTTATGTGGCCTAAAAACAAAAGTCAACAATAAAGTTAACCATCAAAAAGATTTAAAAATTTAATTAGATATCCTGCTAATAAAAACAGCATTCTTAATACAGTAAACACAATTAGATGGTAACGAATAAGATGTTTTTTAAAAAATGGGGAATCAAATTCAAACGACTTATAATATTAAAATAGGGATACAAAATTTTTTTTTAAAAAAAGATTTTGAATTGTATTAACTCATTACATTTGTACCACTTCTTAATCAAATCTCCTAATAAACCCAATCCATCCCTTAAAAATCGCATCACTTTGTGCGTATAAGATTTGAGGCAAATTTTTCTTACACCCTAAAAAAAGCGGCTAACTAAAATTCAATTTTTAGTTATCAATTCATTTTATTTAACGCTGCATTTTTTTACATTTTAAAACTATAATTATGCTTTCTCGACTACTCAAAAGCCTACTCTTTTTGGCATGCCTCTTTTCCTTTACTTCCTCATTTTCTCAAGCGGGTGGCCCTTTGGCTGGCTATGCTTATCTGGGATCGTGTACCGTTGGAGGACAGCCGCATTACTACTATTTATCAAATGATGCTAAAATGTGGCCTGCTGCGAAAATCGCTGCAAATGATGTTGGAGGTTATTTAGCAACCCTTACCTCTCAGGCGGAAAATGATTGTGTTTATGGAAAATTAGTAGCCTACCTGACAAGACCAGGCGGACCAGGCTTAGTGCCACTTACAAAACCTGCAGGTTGTGTAGAAAACCCTGTAACTGATCCACTAAATAAAGTTTGTTCACCATGGAATGATGACAGGCACCCTTGGATTGGATTAACGGATGCCGCCGTAGAAGGAACCTTTGTTTGGGAAAATGGTGAAAATTGCTCCTCTTTTAGAAATTGGGACGCAGGTGAACCTAATAATTATAATGGTGGAATTCCTACATCTGGCGAGGACTATACACAATTATTAGCATATGTACCTCATGACCCAACTACTTCAAACCAACAGGGAGGTAAATGGAATGACTGGTTTAATACAGAATCTCAAACCTACATCGTAGAATTTGGACCTACTACGTGCGCAACAGGTTGCACTCCCTCAACAACCGTTACTGAAGGAGACCTCGCTCCCGGTGGTATAACTGCCTTTAGTGTAACAAG
>JBDSBL010000002.1:0-12606 GCA_039921625.1 Chitinophagaceae bacterium | reverse complement strand
ACTCTGCTTCAAAAGGAAGGCGATAATCCGGCAGCAATAAACCATCTTCCATAGTTACATTGGTGCGGGGAGTGCCTTGTGGAGTTTGCAATGGATTCTTTTTAGAAGTAGCTCCTTTACCGGGCTGTGCCTGGTACAATCCTAATAAATAAGATTTGGTAGTGAAGTTATTTTCTTGCTGCTGGCCTTGAACACCTTGCTTGGCTACATAACCTTTTTGCATTAAGATGCCTTCGTTCACACGGTCGCTTCTCCAAAGGCAATAATCATAAGCCTGGCGCCAGCTAACGCCAACTACCGGATAATTATTAAAGCTTGGGTGGCGGAAATAATATTCTACAAGCGGTTCGTTGTAGCTCAGCTCACTACGCCAAACAAGTGTATCCGGCAGGGCTGCATCAATAATTTTTTTATTGTTTTCATCAGCTTCTGCGTCAAACACACGGTTTAGCCAATGAATGTATTCGCGGTAATGTACATTGGCCACCTCAGTGCGGTCAATGTAAAAAGAAGGAACGGTAACACGGCGCGGAACGTTGTTCCAATCGCCCATTATGTCTTCTTCAGTTTGGCCCATGGTAAACGTGCCACCCTGAACAAACACAAGACCAGGTCCAAGACCTTGTTCTTTTGTTTTAGCTACCTGGTAGCCGCCCATATTTTTATCGTTGTAATTCCATCCGGTGGCTTCAGATTTTGCGGCTTTCTTTTTAAAAAGCTTACCACAGGAGGTGATTAGAAGGGCTGAGGATAAGAGGATTAAAAGATTTTTCGATTGCATGGTTTTTATTTTTCTTTAGGACACATGGATTTTTCATGTGCCTTGCCTGAACCTTTGTTTGGAATAACTAAACGATGCCTTTTGGCAAATATTGTGATTCCAAAGCTCTTTTTCAAGCAAGTGCTGCGAATATAATTACTAATCCAGAAAATTTATAGTGTTTTAAAGTGTTTTTGTATTAATTCTGTTCTACCGTTCTATATCTCCTCTAATGAAACCCTTTTTTTTTCTTTTCTTTTTATTTTTTAGCGCTGACCTATTGGCGCAACGGAGCTACAAGCCGCATTCCGTATTACGCACCGGTACTTGGGCAAAAATATCTGTAGCAGAAACAGGAGTGTACAAAATGGATGGTGCTTTTTTAGCGGCTTTAGGATTTGGAAGTGGGGTACCATCCGCTCAATTAAGGGTTTTTGGCAACGGGGGAGAACAGCTGCCAGAAGCTAATAGTGCTGCAAGGCCGGATGATCTTAATGAAATCTCAATACTTATTGTAGACGGCGGTGATGGTACCATTAGTGGAGCAGATTATGTTTTATTTTATGCCTCGGGGCCGCACCAGTGGATATGGGATTCAGTGGGCAAACAATTTTTCCATAAAAAAAATATTTATAGCGACAAGAGTTATTATTACCTCACCGTAGGAGGGGCAGGGTTAAGAATTTCTTCATCAAATAATAATGTAGCTACAGGTACAGTCGTTACCACCTTTGATGAAATGTGGTATCATGAACTCGATTCTATAAACTTTTTATCGAGCGGCAAAGAATGGTTTGGAGAAGAGTTTTCTCAAAATCCCGGCCACACTCCAGTTCATACTTTCAACCTTCCTTTTACTGATTTGGTACCGGGCCAGGGAGCAACAATTATAACGAATGTTGTTTCTCGTTCCGTTGGGTCGGCCAGTACTTTTTTAGTAAAAGGGAATAATAGTGTTGTACAACAAATTACAGTTCCTCCGGTCGGCGGTACACCACTTGACTTGTTTGCACAAGGCATGACGCAAACAAATAGTTTCACTAACAATGAAAAAACACTTGCACTTTCCTTCAATTATTCCCCTGCCAGTTTCAATGCACAAGGATGGCTGAATTGGTTTGAAATTTTTGTAAGAAGAAATTTGACTCTGCCGGCCACCGGCCAATTATTATTTAGAGATGCCGCCAACTTGGGAAAAGATGCGGTTACTTATTCTATAAATAATGCAGCCTTGTCTACACAAATTTGGGACGTTACCAAACCGGAAATGCCTGTAAAGATGAACACCCTTTTAAATGGGAACGCCATTTCTTTCACCAATGAAGCAACCTCATTGCATCAATACATTTCCTTCACCAACAGTTATTTATATCCACAACTGGTAGGGAAAGTAGCTAACCAGGATTTGCATAATGCTACAGAAGCAGATTACATTATAGTGACTCATCCTCTTTTTCTGGCGCAAGCTATAAGGCTGGCCACTTTTCACCAGCAAAGGAGCGGATTAAAAACAATGGTAGTAACGACGGAGCAAATTTTCAACGAGTTTGCAAGTGGCATAGCTGACCCAACGGCTATTAGAGATTTTGTAAAAATGTATTACGATAAATACAACAACACCTGGAAAAATAGGGGGAAATACCTTGCTCTTTTTGGCAAAGCCTCCTTTGATTTTAAAGACCGCTTGAAGTACAACACTAACTATGTTCCTGCATATGAAACTGCCGCTTCATTAGATCCATTAGCCACCTATACTTCTGATGATTTTTTTGGTTTTTTAGATAGCAACGAAGACATTAATTCAGGTTCTATTATCAATGATCTGGATATTGGAATTGGACGCATACCTGTAAAAACAGCAGAGGAAGCCACCTCCTTTGTAGATAAGGTTGTTGCTTACCATTCTTCTCCCTCTTTTGGGCCTTGGAGAAATAATTTAAATTTTGTAGCAGATGATGAAGACAACAACCTGCATCTTCAGGATGCCGAAACAGTATCAGCAACTACCACCACAACAGCACCTCTTTTTAATGCATACAAATTTTATTTAGATGCTTATAAGCAAGAAGGTGGCTCAGCGGGAGGCCGGTATCCACAGGCTAATATAGCTATCACTAATGCGCTGAATAATGGTACCTTAATTTGGAATTATAGCGGGCATGGCGGCCCAGCAAGGTTGGCAGAAGAAGTAGTGCTGGACCAGCAGACGGTAGGTAATTTAAAAAATGAAAATCGCTTACCGCTATTCATCACTGCTACCTGCGATTTCGCACCATTTGATAATCCAACTGTCAACTCATTGGGCGAAGATTTAATAGTGCGGCCCAAAACGGGAGCCATAGCCCTAATGACTACCACCCGCGTTGTTTTTGCTTTTAGCAACCGCATTATGAATGATAATTACCTGCGCCTTGCATTGCAACAGGATAGTGCAGGAAATTATAAAACGCTGGGTGAAGCCGTACAAGCAGCCAAAAATTTTACCTATCAAAACTTTGGTGATGTAGCCAACAACCGCAAATTTGCTTTGTTAGGCGATCCTGCCATGAGGCTTGGATTTCCAAAATGGAAAGTACTTCCTACGTTAATTAATGGACATACTATAGGAACTAATATAGATACCCTAAAAGCAGCAGAGATGGTGCTATTAGAAGGTGTAGTTACAGATAATAGGGGCGCCATTATTACTGATTTTAATGGTACGGTTTACCTTTCTCTATTTGATAAACCACAAACAGCAATGACTTTAGGAAACGATCCTACTAGTTTACCAGTACCCTTTACTACCCAATCATCTGTATTGTTTAAAGGAAAAGCAACTGCTTCTTCAGGTCGTTTTTTATTCAATTTTAAATTACCTAAAGACATAAATTATCAATATGGAAAGGGAAAAATTAGCCTGTATGCCCATAATGAAAAAGAAGAAGGATCCGGATATTCCAACAACATAATTATTGGAGGTATCGACTCTTCCCTTTCTGCTGACAGAGAAGGACCAACTATAAAAGCTTATTTAAATAATGAACAATTTGTATCAGGAAATATTACCGACAATAACCCAATTTTGATTGTCAAATTAATAGATTCCTCCGGCATTAACACAGGAGGTACAGGCATTGGGCATGACCTGGTGGCTACCCTAGATAATGACAACCGGAGTTATTTTGTATTGAATTCTTTTTATGAAAGTGATTTGGATCATTACCAAAAAGGATCACTTCGTTTTCAGTTGCCCCTACTGGCTGCCGGGCCGCATACACTTAAAATAAAAGCATGGGATGTGGTTAACAATTCAAGTGAATACACGCTTGATTTTATAGTAAATAATACAGAGGAGTTGACGATAAGCCATGTATTAAATTATCCCAATCCCTTTACTACAAAAACTGCCTTTTGGTTTGAACACAACCAACCTGCTACTGATTTAAATGTAAGGGTTGAGATATTTACGGTAGGTGGCAAGCTGGTAAAAACAATGCAACAAACAATAAATAACAGCGGCAACCGTTCTTCTGACTTGGAGTGGGATGGGAAAGATGAGTGGGGTGAAAAAATGGGCAAAGGCATTTACATCTATCGATTGCAAGTGGCAGCGCCTAATGGTAAAAAGGCGTCACAGCTGCAGAAGCTGCTTTTATTCAGATGATAAAATATCAACATTTACTTTCATAGATAACCAAAACTCTATATTTTCACACTCTTTATAACTAATAACTATGAGATCAACTGCTTCGAAATTAAGTGTGGTGGCTACCCTATTTCTTACAAGCCTTGCAACAAATTTATTTGCACAAAACAATAACAAAATAAACGTAGTAACTACTGCGGTTCCGTTTTTACGCATTTCACCAGATGCCCGTGCGGGTGGCATGGGAGATCTTTCTGTGGCTACTTCAGCAGATGCTTCTTCTTCTTATTATAATTTAGGAAAAGTACCTTTTAACGAATCTCCAGCCGGTATTAATCTTACGTACACACCGTGGTTAAAGAAGATAGTTCCAGATGTATATCTTGCTTCTGTGGCAGGATATGTAAAGCTTGACGAATTGCAATCCATTTCCGGATCGCTTCGTTATTTCAGCTTAGGCAACTTGCAATTCACAGATAATTTTGGACAGAACATTGGTTCTGCCAACCCAAAAGAATTTGGGGTTGACTTTGGATATTCAAGAAAACTTTCTGATAAAATAGGGATAGGGGTAGGTTTAAAATACATACATTCTAATTTAACAGGGAACTTTAGTTCTAGTGGGGGCACTAATTACAAACCAGGAAATGCGGTGGCTGGTGATCTTGGTTTTTATAGCAATAACACAAGCGAAAGTGGCCAGGGATGGGCGTTTGGTGCAGCTCTTACTAACCTCGGTTCTAAAATAGCCTACACAGATAATGCGGATCAAAAAGATTACATCCCTGCCAATATGGGCCTTGGTACTACCTATACCAAAGTGTTTGACGAAAGCAATAAAATAATGTTTGGAGTAGATGTAAATAAATTATTAGTACCTACTCCTCCAATAGCTACCGGCGACTATAGCAGGGATTCTTTAAGCCTTTCAAAATATCGGAGCAAAGGAATAATGAATAGCTGGTTCTCATCTTTTAGTGATGCTCCGGGTGGTGGATCAGAAGAATTAAAAGAGTTTCAGGTTTCTGCCGGAGCAGAATATACCTATAACAATCAATTCTCTTTACGGGCTGGCTACTTTTACGAAGATGTGACCAAAGGCAACCGGCGCTTTTTTACTACAGGTGTTGGTATCAAATACAATGTGTTTGGTCTTAATTTTTCATACCTGATTCCTACCGGTGCCGGTGGCAGCAATCAAAATCCATTGTCTAATACCTTACGTTTTTCACTTGTGTTTGACTTGAATGGAGAAGGATCCTCAACGGCGCAATAACAAATTTTAAAAATGAGCTGAGGTTCATTACATATTTTGGAAAAAGGCGGAAGTACTACACTTTCGCCTTTTTCAATTTACTGATATTTGCAAAAATTTTTAATATGGCATTTCGTATTGGTTTTGGAATTGATTACCACCAATTAGGAGAAGGAAGAAAACTTTTTATAGGTGGTGTAGATATACCGCACAGCAAAGGTTCTATTGGTCATAGCGATGCCGATGTACTGCTGCATGCCATTTGCGATGCTTTGCTTGGCGCTGCCTGCCTTGGAGATATAGGAGTTCATTTTCCGGATACTGATCAATCGTATAAAAATATTGACAGTAAAATATTGCTACAAAAAACAATGGAGCTAATTAATGCAGAAGGTTA
Organism: Chitinophagaceae bacterium; assembly: GCA_039921625.1. GTDB lineage: Bacteria > Bacteroidota > Bacteroidia > Chitinophagales > Chitinophagaceae > Flavisolibacter. The sequence goes on along the minus strand of JBDSBL010000002.1, from coordinate 6,566 downwards.
TACCGTAGTAAATATTGACAGCACCTTGTGCCTGGAAGTACCAAAAATAAAACCGTATGTGCCGCAAATGCAGCAAACTATTGCCGCTTTAGTTGGCCTTACTGAAAAAGATGTTTCTATAAAAGCAACCACTACAGAATCAATGGGATTTGTTGGCAGGCAAGAAGGGTTGAAGGCTTATGCTACGATATTACTTGAGAAAAAAGGATAGCCCTTATCTTTGACGCAATGACGCCGGTCGAAGTAAAAATTATAAATACCTCTAGCAACCCGTTACCGGAGTATGCAACGGAAGGTGCTTCGGGGTTGGATGTAAGGGCTTTTATTACTGCACCTTTGCTATTAAAACCTTTGGAAAGAATCCTTGTTTCCACCGGCTTGTTTGTTGAATTGCCGCATGGGTATGAAGCACAAATTAGGCCCCGCAGCGGGTTGGCGATAATGCAAGGCATCACTTGCTTGAATTCACCCGGAACTATTGATGCAGATTACCGTGGTGAAATTAGGATCATCTTAATAAACTTATCTGCTGAAGAACACCTCTTACAATCAGGTGACCGGATAGCGCAGATGGTGGTGCAGAAAGTAGAAAGAATAGTTTGGAAACAAGCAACACAATTAGAGGATACGGATCGCAGCGAAAACGGATTTGGTTCAACCGGAAAAAATTAAGAATATGAGATTATTTGTTTTGATCATTTTCATTGGCTTATTAGGATCTTGTAGATCTGCCCGCAAAATTCAAACAGCTATTTCTAAAAAGGACACCGTAGCCACCACGGCAACGCTACCTTCTACAGCACATAAAGATTCCATACTGTTTATTCAAAAAACAATGGATGGAATAGCTGCCAATAAAATTGTATTTCAAACATTCTCTGCCAAGATGAATGTAAACTACCGTGATGCAACAGATAAAAAATATGATGTAAATGCGAATGTGCGCATGATCAAAGACAGTGTGATCTGGATTTCAGTAAATGCACTTTTAGGGATAGAAGCTATGCGGGTAATGATTACTAAAGATTCAGTAAAGTTGATGGACAAACTGAATAAAAAATATACTGCACGTCGCGTAGATTATTTGCAGGAGGTTACATCGCTGCCGCTTGACCTTCGCACCTTGCAGGATCTTATTGTAGGTAACCCGGTTTTTTTTAGTCCAAACATTATATCGTATACCAAAAGCATAGAAGGCATATCCCTACTGAGTTTGGGCCAATTTTTCAGGCATTTACTGATACTTGATGCTGATAACAACACGCTTAAAAGAAGCAAGCTTGATGATGTGGACATTGCCCGAAACCGTACGGCCGATCTTACTTATACCGACTACGAAAAAAAGAAAGACCAGCAATTTGCTACCAAGCGATCCATCACCATAGTAGAAAAAAAGAAATTGGATATTAAGCTTGATTTTAAGCAATATGATTTTAATGTAGATGTCAGTTTTCCCTTCTCCATACCTAAAAATTATACCCGCGACTAAAATTTTTTCAACCGATTAGCGTTAGGGAATACCTGCTTTAAAATTCTGACTATGAAGAAATTACTGCTGTTATTATTTTTTACATTTCCAACTTTTCTTTTGTGGGCACAAACCCAGGATAAAGTAAAGCTGGAGCAGGAACGGCAGGCCATTCAAAAAGAAATAAAAGAAATTCAAGGGGTATACAATACGGTAAAAGGAAAAACCAAAGAAACCCTTGGCCAATTAAACCTACTACAGAAAAAATTAGCGCTGCAAGATCAATACATCGGAAACATTAATAAAGAAATAAAATATATAAATAATGATATTTACTCCAGCACACTGGAGTTGAATAATTTAAAGCATCAATTGGATACATTGAAAATGGAGTATTCCCGAAGTGTAGTGTATGCTTATAAAAACAGAAGCGCTTATGATTACCTAAACTTTATTTTTTCTGCAAACACATTCAACGATGCGCTGCGCCGTATTTCTTACCTTAAATCTTATCGTGCTTACCGGGAGCAACAAGTTAAAACCATTAGAGAAACGCAGTCATTGATAGAAGTAAGAAGACAACAATTATTGGGAAAGCAAACCAATAAAAAGGCGGCACTTCAAAATCAAACAAAGCAGATGGAAGTGCTGGAAGATCAGAAAAAAGAAAAGGACGGTATTATATCCAAATTAAAATCAAAAGAAAGCGAACTGTCTAAACAGATTACCGTAAAAAAGAAACGCGACATACAATTAAAAAATAACATAGCTATTATTATCAAACGCGAAATAGAAGCGCGGCGTAAAGCAGAAGCTGCGGACATAGCGCGGCGCAAAGAAGCAGAAGCTTTAGCCAGAAAAAATAATCCTCCGGCAACAACCAATACGACAACTACAACCCCATCAACCACCAAAGCACCGGTTAAAAAAACTGTGGTCAGCAGCATTCCGCTCAATGAAAAAGAAGAAGCATTAAGCTCCAGTTTTTCCAGCAATAAGGGTAAGCTGCCCTGGCCGGTTGACAATGGATACGTTAGCATTCATTACGGCACCTATTCCATACCAGGCACCAAAATAACTGATGTAAATCCAGGCATTACTATATCCACACCTTCTGTCGGCACGCCGGTTAAGGCTGTTTTTGATGGAGAAGTGTTAGGTGTTTTTAATTTAGGCGATGGTATGGCAGTGACTATCAGTCATGGTAAATATTTTACTACCTACAGCAATCTTTCAGGGGTAAGTGTAGGCAAAGGAACGATGGTGCGCACCGGGCAAACAATTGGCCGTGCAGCTGGTGATGATGATGGAGGAGATGGTGGTAAAATTGACTTTTTATTATTCATTGAGCAGACCAATGTAAATCCTGAGCCCTGGTTGAGAGGCAAATAAAAAGTCCTGTAAATTATATAAATAGGAGGCAATCCTGCCTTTCATTTAGCCCTTAATTCTTATCACAAAAATCGTTGATACAAAGATTCGTACACAGGAATAATGGTATCTATATCAAATTTGTACGCATGACTTGCTGCGGCTTTTTTAAATTCTTCTAAGCGGTCATCGTCTTTCAATATATCAATAGCCTGTAGGCTCATTACATCAGTATCTCCCACATCACCCATAAATCCAGTGACACCCTGCACCATTATTTCTCCTAGGCCTCCAGCGTTGGTAGATACTACAGGAACGCCTGCTGCCATGGCTTCCAGCGCAGCAAGTCCAAAACTTTCATATTCGGAAGTCAGCAAAAACAAATCAGCGATTGCTAAAATATCTTCCATTTGTTCCTGCTTGCCTACAAAGCGAACTTCATCACACACCCCTAATTCACGGCTCAATTCTTCTGCTGTAGTGCGCTCCGGTCCATCACCTACAAAGAGTAGTTTGCTGGGTATTTCTTTATTGACGTTGTAAAATATTTTCACTACATCCTGCACTCTTTTTATTTTTCTAAAATTAGAGGCATGCAGTAAAACCCGTTCGCCATTTGGTGCAATCACTTTCTTAAAGGCATCAATTGGTTTTCGGTTAAAGCGGGCTACATCCACAAAGTTGTGGATCACTTGTATCTCTTTTTCAATTTTAAATGTCCTGTAAGTTTCATCGCACAGGTTTTGAGATACAGCCGTTATGGCATCGCTTTGATTAATGGAAAAAGCTACTACCGGAGCATAAGTTTTGTCGCGGCCCACTAAAGTAATATCCGTACCATGGAGGGTAGTGATCACAGGTATATTAATGCCATCCCCTTCCAAAATTTTCTTGGCCATATACGCCGCTGATGCATGTGGAATAGCATAATGTACGTGCAGTAATTGCAGGTGATTGTTTTTGATCACATCCACCAACGTACTTGCCAGCGCTGTTTCGTACGGTGGGTAATCAAACAAAGGGTAGGTGGGCACCTGCACTTCATGATAAAATATATTAGGAATAAAACCATTCAGCCGCACCGGTTGCTGGTAGGTAATAAAATGTACCTGATGTCCTTTTTGTGCCAATGCCTTTCCTAGCTCAGTAGCCAACACTCCACTACCACCAAATGTGGGATAACAAACAATGCCTATTTTCATAAATTAATGCTCAATTGCGGGTCTAAGGTAATTACAAAAAACGGATACAAAAGTTCAATAGAATAGAATCGTTATCCCAAAAATTGTTCCTTAGCTACTACTTCCTTTCACTAATTTTATTTTATGAAAAAATGTATTTTTCTATTTGCTTTTCTTTTTACTGTTTCTTATTCTTTTGCTCAATCAGATGACTCCGTTTTTATTCGTCGGTTATCAGATGAAATTTTAACCAACAGTAAAGCTTATGATAATCTAAGAGTACTTACCAAACAAATAGGAGCCCGTTTATCTGGCTCGCCGCAAATGCCAAAGGCAGAGCAGTGGGGATTGAAAGCAATGCAAACAGCGGGTGCGGATAAGAGTTGGTTGCAGCAATGCATGGTGCCGCATTGGATTCGCGGAGGTAAGGATGTAGCTATTGCAAATACAAAAAGTGGGAAAAAAGAACTCGATGTTTTAGCCCTCGGAAATTCAATGGGCACCGGCCCAAAAGGCGTGACAGCAGAAGTAGTTGAAGTAACTGATTTTGATGACCTGGAAGGTAAAAAAGATAATATAAAAGACAAGATCGTTTTTTTCAATTATAAATTCAACCCCACTTTTGTGCGTACGTTTCAAGCCTATAGTGATGCGGTGCGGTACCGCGGAGGCGGCCCAAGTAGAGCGGCCAAGTATGGGGCAAAAGGGGTAATTGTTCGCAGCATGTCGCACAGCACAGACAATAATCCGCATACCGGTGGTACTAATTATAATGATTCTTTCGCCAAGATTCCAGCCGTGGCCATTGGGTTAAAAGACGCCGATTGGTTGCATAATGATCTATTAAAAAATAACACGTCCGTTTATATAAAAACCGGAGGAAAGTTTTTGCCGGATACCATTGGTCACAATGTGATTGGTGAATTAAAGGGTACGCAATTTCCGGATGAATACATAACCATTGGAGGCCATCTTGATAGTTGGGATCCTGCTGAAGGCGCACATGATGATGGAGCAGGCTGCGTGCAAACTATTGAAGTGCTTCGCGCATTAAAGGCATTGGGATACCAACCCAAACGCACCATCCGCTTTGTGCTATTTGCCAATGAAGAAAATGGCACTCGCGGGGGTACCAAGTATGCAGAAGAAGCAATGGCAAAAGGCGAGAAGCACATTTTTGCTTTGGAAAGCGATGCCGGTGGTTTTACTCCAAGAGGTTTTGGTTTCACCATGTCACCAGCTCAATTGCAAAAGATAAACAACTATCAATATTTATTGGCTCCTTACGGTGCTACCGAGCTATCTATGGGCGGTGGAGGATCAGATATTGGTCCGCTCAACCGGCTAATGAATACTCCTTTAGCCGGCCTGCAGCCTGACTCACAACGCTATTTCGATATCCATCATGCACGGAACGATGTGTTTGAAAATGTGAACAAACGCGAGCTTGAGTTAGGGGCTGTTAATATGGCGGCCTTAATTTTTCTAATAGATAAATACGGTTTATAAACCTGCATCTTATTCTCCAACAGATAGTTTAATTGACCTAAATTGTAATCAATGGAACAGAATTCACCAATGATGGTAACAAGGAAGCGCTCCCCTTTTAAAAAAGCACTTTGGATATTTTTGATCATTATAATTGTTATAGGTGGTGGTCTTTTTTTCTGGAGATATTATTATGTTTTTGGGGAAGGAGTAAAGGCAGGTCAATTAAATTATTTGGTGAAAAAAGGATACTTGTTTAAAACTTATGAAGGGAAGTTAATTCAAAGTGGTTTTAGAGGTGGAGCACCCGGTTCTATTCAATCTTATGAGTTTGAATTTTCTGTAGAGAACGCTAGCGTGGCGGATACATTGATGTTGAATAGTGGTAAAGTGTTTGAGCTTCATTATAAAGAATATATGGGCACTATTCCCTGGCGTGGGCACACCAATTTCATTGTAGATAAAATAATAAACATGAAAGCGGCACCTGCTAATTATTAGCCATTAATAAAAAGATAGCCGGTTGTTTGTGTAAGTCTGGTACATGGCCTTTCCAATCTTTCACGGTTGCTGTTTTCACCATCTCCTTGGGCCCGGTAAGGTTGGCCGCAATGCAAAATAAAGTGGATGGATGGCAGGTTTTTATCACTGTATCCATTAATTGATTGTTGCGGTACGGTGTTTCAATAAATATTTGCGTGCATCCTTTCTGCTTCGATTCTGCTTCCAGGTTTTTTAATGTTTTAGTTCTTTCTGCTATGTCAATAGGAATGTAGCCTACAAATTGAAAATGCTGTCCATTGAGGCCACTTGCCATCAAGGCTAACAGTATGGAATTGGGGCCAACCATTGGTTTTACAACTACATTTAATTTCTGTGCTTCCCTTACCAAGAGTTGTCCGGGATCAGCCACCCCGGGGCAACCGGCTTCGCTGATGATGCCTATGTTTTTTCCCTTTTTAATGGCTTCCTTAAAAGGATTAATCACCTCTTCCGTTGCCTGTTTTATTAAATGCCATTCCTGATCATCAATAATCATTTCTTTCCACAGCGTTTTT
>JBDSBL010000001.1:0-33587 GCA_039921625.1 Chitinophagaceae bacterium | reverse complement strand
TCTGGAATAAAGCAACTTTTCTGCACCGATGTAGCCAAAGATGGAGCCCTCTTAGGACCTGCTGCGGAATTGTATCAAAACATTATGAATAAATTTCCGGAACTGCATTTTATTGCCAGTGGTGGAGTGAGTTCTTTGGATGATGTACTGTTGCTGCAGGACATTGGTTGCAAGGGAGTCATTATCGGGAAAGCCATTTATGAACAGCGCATTACACTAAAAGATTTAATAAAGCTGACTAAATAATTCTCATCATGTATGCTCACTAAAAGAATTATTCCATGCCTCGATATCAAGGATGGACGCACTGTAAAAGGCACCAACTTTGAAAACCTGAGAGATGCGGGAGATCCGGTGGAACTGGGAAAACTTTATGCAGCACAAGGGGCAGACGAACTTGTTTTTTTGGATATAACAGCTACCGTAGAAAAACGAAAAACATTACATGAACTGGTAACGCGGGTTGCAAAAAATATAAACATTCCATTCACGGTAGGAGGCGGGATCAGCAACATTCATGACGTAGGAATTTTATTAAATTCCGGTGCTGATAAAATATCGATTAATACAGCCGCTTATACAAATCCATATTTGATTACAGAAATTGCCAAGGTAGCCGGTAGCCAGTGCGTGGTACTTGCCATTGATACTAAAAAGGAAGAAGATGGAGAGTGGTATGTGTATTTAAATGGAGGGCGTACGAAAACCGAAACGACCTGTATGGAGTGGGCCAAAAGAGGTGTGGAGGCCGGCGCAGGTGAAATCTTGCTGACCTCTATGAATCATGATGGTACCAAAAGTGGATTTGCTTTAGACATTACTAAAATGCTGTCCCAAAGTTTATCCATACCTATCATTGCGTCGGGAGGAGGAGGAAAATTGGAACATTTTGCTGCTGTATTTAAAGAAGGTTTTGCCGATGCTGCCTTAGCGGCTTCTGTTTTTCATTTTAAAGAAATAGAGATTCCCGCATTGAAGCATTATTTAAAAAAAGAAGGGATATCTGTAAGAATTTAATTTGGAGGTAAATGAATTTTAATATCAATTTTCCTAATCAAAATTGGTGATCCAATTACATCATAAAAAAAAGAAAATGAAGATAGATTTTTCAAAATATGCTGATGGTTTAGTGCCTGCTGTGGTGCAGGATTTTAAAACCCAAAAAGTGCTGATGCTTGGGTTTATGAATGAAGAAGCACTTCGGGTAACAGAAGAAAAAGCGTTAGTCACATTTTATAGCCGCTCAAAAAAAAGGCTTTGGACTAAAGGAGAAGAAAGCGGTAATCTTCTTCATTTAAAACAAATTCTTATTGATTGCGATCAGGATACTTTATTAATCAAAGCAGTACCAACGGGGCCTGTTTGCCACACCGGTGCCGATACTTGCTGGAGTGAGAAAAACCACCGGGAAGACTTTCTTTATTACCTGGAGGATATCATAAAATTGCGGCGAATAAGTGGTGATGAAAACTCGTATGTTAAGCGTCTTTTTGATAAAGGAATTAACAAATTGGCCCAGAAAGTAGGGGAGGAAGCAGTGGAGCTGGTGATAGAGGCAAAGGATGTTAATCATGAGTTATTTATAGGCGAGGCAGCCGACCTTTTATTTCATTATATATTATTATTGCAAGCTAAAAACTGCTCGCTGGATGACGTAATTAATGTATTGAAACAGCGGCACCAATCTTAATTATATGAAAAGCTTTTTTCTTTCTCTCCTACTTCTTCCAACACTGTTATTTGCTCAAACAAAAGGTTTTGTGATTACCGGAAATGTAAGCGGCCTGCCGGAAGGTGCTGAGGTAAAAATTACTTCTACACAAGACAATAATTTAATAGCAAAAGGAAATATAAAAGGTGGCGTATTTAATGTAAAAGGTTCTATACCTGAGCCGGGTTTATATTGGATCACATTGGGAAATGAGCAAGCGCAACATATCTATTTAGAAAATAGTGATATCAAAGTTTCCGGAACTAAAAATGATCTTAAAAACATAAAGATCGAAGGCTCAAAATCGCATGCTGATTTTGATGAATTTCGCCGCATATTTAATCCACTTGTTGGAGAATTGAATGCTGCTGCTGCGCAGGTAAATGAAGTGCAGAATGAAGAAAAGCGGATGGCTATTATGAAGGATTACGATTCCATCAACAACTTAATAAAATCAGAAGTAGGAAAATTTGTTACTTCCAAACCAGCCTCTTTTGTTTCTCCCTTTTTACTGTTTATCACAGCCAATCTATACGAAGATCCCATGTTGATGGAGCAGCGCTTCAATCAATTAGATGCTACGGTGCGTACGTCAGTCATTGGCTCAAGTTTGAAGCAATACATTGCTGAAAGTAAGATAGGAGCTATTGGCAGTGAGGCGTTGGATTTTACTCAAAATGATGTGAATGGCAAACCGGTAACGCTTTCCTCTTTCCGTGGCAAATATGTACTGGTAGATTTTTGGGCCAGTTGGTGCAAGCCCTGCCGGGAAGAAAATCCTAACGTGGTAAAAGCTTTTAAAAAGTTCAATAATAAAAACTTTACGGTTTTAGGTGTATCGCTTGATAAAGAAAAGGAAGCCTGGGTAAAAGCAATTCAAAAAGATAACCTGGCGTGGACGCAGGTAAGCGACCTTCAATTTTGGAATAATAGCGTGGCAACTATGTACCACGTTACCGGTATTCCAATCAATTTTCTGATTGATCCAAATGGTAAAATTGTAGGAAAAAATTTACGGGGCGAAGAGTTAGAATCAAAGCTGTGTGAACTATTAGGCTGCAAATAAATGGTATATAAAATAATCAACTACCCGCCAAAGTGCGGGTTTTTTATTTTTAATTAAATAAAAATTACCTTCTTACATACCTTCAATGGCAGAAATTATTTTCTAATTCTTGTGCATTTATCTACCCAAAGATTCCTTTCCAATAATAACGAACAATAGAAGGATATACAGTTTGTTGCATGGTATATTATTTGTGCCTATCCCCATATCTAAATAATTAAATATGAACAAAGCGATAATAGACCGAAGAGAAACATCAGCTACTTCAGAACGTTCTCTTTCCAAAAATGTGTTTGCAGTGGCTCCGGGAGTATACCGGATGAAAGATTTGTTTGTAAATGTATTCATGATACAGAACAAGGATGCTTCTTCCTGGGTATTGGTAGATGCGGGATTGAAATCATCTGCCTCTAAAATACAGAAGATGATAACAGAAGTTGGTGGCAATGAAAGCAAGCCATCCGCTATCATTATGACGCATGGTCACTTTGATCACCGCGGTGCATTAAAAGAACTTGCGGATGCCTGGGATGTACCGGTTTATTGCCACACCATGGAGGTTCCTTATTTATCCGGAAAAGCATCTTATCCGCCACCAGACCCTTTTGTAGGTGGAGGTATGATGTCTTACAGTTCTTTCCTGTATCCAACATCTCCTATAAATGTAGAGGACCACTTAGAGGAATTACCCGCTGATGGTAGTGTGCCCGGTTTAGGAGATTGGCAATGGATTCACACACCCGGACATACACCGGGGCATATAAGTTTGTTTCGAGAAAAAGATGGTGTGCTAATAGCAGGGGATGCCGTGGTCACTACAAAGCAGGAATCAGTGTATGCGGTAGCGATGCAGGAAGAAATTGTAAGCGGCCCACCTAAATATTTTACTCCAGACTGGGGTACTGCTGCACTTTCTGTGAAAGCATTAGCTGCCTTGGAGCCAAATGTAATTGCTACCGGACATGGACATTCTCTTTATGGTGATGATGCCCGCAAAGCACTGCATAAATTAGCTCGAAATTTTTGGCAAATAGGGATGCCTGCTTCCGGCAGGTATGTAAAAGAGCGAGCCTTATTTGACGAGGAAGGTCCTACCTACATTCCACCGGCACATAATACCGGATTGTACATAAAATTAGGCGTGGCGCTTGGTTTGATAGCTATAGGAATAGTTCTTTACAGCAAGAAAAATAAAAAGAGCTTTAAAGAAAAAGTGAGTGATGCGTTGGATAAGAAATTTTTGAAAGGCCTAAAGGGCTAATTATAAATTATTTTTTTAACCATAATAAAAAAAACACCTGCTTACAAAAAGTGGGTGTTTTTATTTACTTTATTACTGTTATTTTACCAGCTACATAAGTTGTCTTTTATATAGTTGTATGGTGTTTTCAAAACCTAAATAAAGCGCATCCGATATTAATGCATGTCCAATACTTACTTCTGATAAATAAGGAATGTTTTGTTTGAAAAATTTCAAGTTGTGCAGGTCAAGGTCATGACCAGCATTGATACCAAGCCCTAGATTAGTAGCCATTTTTGCGGCAGCAACATAAGAAGTTATTGCCAATTCTTTATTGGCCAAAAAGTTATTTGCATACGCTTCCGTATAAAGTTCTATACGGTCCGTGCCTGTTTCGGCAGCGCCGGAAACCATTGCCGGCAGGGGATCTACAAATATGGAAACGCGGATTCCCTCTTTTTTAAAAACACCTATTATCTCCTGTAAATAAATTTTATTTCTTACGGTATCCCAGCCATGGTCGGAGGTTAGTTGGCCCAATTCATCAGGTACAAGAGTTACCTGATCCGGCTTCACTTCTAATACAAGGTCCACGAATTTTTGCTCTCTACAATTTCCTTCAATATTAAATTCGGTGGTAACAATTGATTTTATTTGTCGCACATCATCATATCTTATGTGCCGCTCATCGGGCCGAGGGTGCACGGTGATGCCGTCTGCACCAAAGCGTTGCGCATCCACTGCTGCCTTCACTACATTCGGATTGTCTCCGCCGCGGCTGTTGCGCAAGGTGGCTATTTTATTAATGTTGACGGATAACTTGGTTTGCATTTTCCAAAATTAATGTAAGAAAAGAAAGCGTGAAAAATGGAGGTTCGTTTTTTTACTTACGGTAATTCCACCCAGGTATGGTCTGCCAATAATTTTACCGTAGCCACAAAACTTTCAAAGGGCATAGCAGGTCCCCATTCTTTTGGTGAAATGAGAGAGATCATATGCTGGCCTTCCTTTTTAAGATATAAATAATACACCTGCCCGATTTCTGGTTTGAAAGCAAGCTTGGCACCGTATATGAGAAAAGATAATTCTTTGCGTTTGTGAATTTCTTGTGCCTGCAAGGCAAGCAACTCTATTTGTTTTCGGATCTGGTCCAGCTGCATATTCGTTTGCTCTTCCATCGCCGTTAGTGCTTTGTGCCTGATCACACCTTCTTTTGTAGGCTTGATCACTGCCCCGGATACTGAGGCTGAGTAAGGCAACACGCTCATTTGCTTGTGGTAGATTTCTGTATTAGCGTACGTAGTGCCATCGGTTCGAAAACCTTGCTGAACAACTTTCAAATAACCATTTGGCATTATCTCGTGGGCTAAGTGTAAGGCTACTGTACCGCGGTTATAAAAATGTATGTCAAAAGAAATGCTATCCATTAAAGAAACCTGCACTTCATCTGCTACATTTTTATCTTCAAATAAATGTAAATCGTTATCTGCAATTACCTTGTATTCAGTAGCAAATGCTTCGTTCGTTAAGGTTACCCAATTACTACTTATAAACAGTTCTTTTGTACCCTCTGAAGTTTCTAATTTGTAAATCCCGCTTTTAGGGCGTTCGCCTAGTTCGTAGGTTCCCTTTTCCGGAAACAATTGCCAACTGCCTTTGAAATTATAAAGCTGCACCATAATTTTTTATCTACTCGATCGCTACTTTTTTTCTGCAATATTTTTCACTAAAACAACAAACTCAAGAAATTGTTTGGGTATGCCAAACCTTGAATCTTCGGGAAAAGGTTTTTTCTCTTCCGTTTTTTTGTACCCGCGACGGACATACCAATCAATCAACTCTTGCCGCACAGTGAGTACCGTCATAATGATAGATGTTGCCTTTTTGTCTACTGCATATTCCTCCGCTTTCATTAAAATAAATTTACCCAAACCAGCTCCTTGGAGCGAGGGAGATACCGTAAGCATGCCTAGGTACATTGCACTTCCTTGCTTTTCCAGGCATACGCAACCAACCACTTTTGAAAGCTCATTTTTACAAACTAAAAGAGTGGAATTTTCTTTTTGTAGCATTAAGCGGATGGCCTCTTCATCTGTCCGTTGCCCATCCAACAAATCGGCTTCTGTAGTCCAACCCTTTTTAGAACTTTCTCCACGATAAGCTCCATTTACCAAATGGGTAATTTCGGAAACATCCTTCTCCTTAGCCGGCATTATAGTAACATTGTTAGGCATAGTGCAATTTAAAATAGGTACGGCTAATTCGCCTAATAAAACAATAGTTTAAGTCATTTGTCTATTGATAAAAAATTCATTTTTATACTGTGTAATTATAATTTGTCGGGGTCAATAGTTTTCTTTAAAATGAATCACAGTAAGTTTAATAATTTAAGAAATGTATTCAAAAGAAGAGGTATCAGCAATGCGGCAGGGGTTTTGGACTGCCTTTGGCATGTATATGGGCCCTGTTCCTAATGCCGAAGGAGACAAAATAAATTGGGTGAATTACAAAACAGGAGTTAAGCACCATTGGTACAAAATGAAAGCAGAAGGGAACACAGCAACTATCTCTTTTGAAAACACAGATCCAGACCATGAGGCACAGGTTTTTTTCTATAACCAAATGAAAATTTTAAATAACGAATGGCTGGCGCATATGGGAAATGGATGGACCTGCGAGCCTCCAGCTCTAGCAAAAGAGGGTAACTTGATCTGTAGCATTTACACTGTTTTACACGGACCCGATTTATTTCACAAGGAAGATTGGCCGCAATTAATTTCCTTTTTTAAAAACCACCTTATTTCATTTGATGCCTTTTGGTGCAATTTCAAATATGCTTTTAGAGGATGGTAATATTGGGGATAAAAGTTTAGTTATTTTTTCATTTGTGGTGGCAGATTAATTCCATTGAAAATGCATAAGAATAGTAATCATTTATTTTTTTATAGATGAAGGCAATCAGTTTATTGCAACCTTGGGCATCATTGGTAATAATGGGCGCTAAGGAGTGGGAAACAAGGTCGTGGGCCACCCGGCACCGAGGTCCGCTGTTGATACATGCAAGTGCTAAAAAGCCAACAAGGAGGGAAAAAGCTATGTTTGAAAACGACCCGAATTTCAGACCGTTTATACCCCAAATGGAGGAGCTGCCGTATGGGGCTATTATTGGAAAAACAATTTTGAAAGAAATTTTTACTACCGGATACCTGGTGCAACACCTTGAAGATTTTAAAGGTTATAATTGGAAAAATGAATTTGCTTTTGATGATCTTTCCCCCAACCGCTACGCCTGGCAATTTGTGGAGACAAATCCATTAAAGCATTTTTTACCCATGAAAGGCTCTTTAGGAATTTGGGAATATAATGGTATACTTTAATCGGTAATAACTTGCTGCATTGATCAGGAAAATGGTATGGTGTAAGCATTATCATTATTATTTGGTTTTTTATTTTGTAATAAATTAAGAAGTGCATTACGTAAAAAAAGTTTTTTCCAATCTTACATTTTGGGTTGTTTTAGCCATCACATTAGGCGCATTGCTTGGCCATTTATACCCGCAAACAGCATTGAAGATGGAGCCGCTTGGAAAAGGGTTTATCAATGTGGTAAAAGTATTTATTGGCCCTCTTATTTTTCTCACTATTACGTTGGGCATTATGGGTATGAGCTCATTGCGAAAAGTAGGTAGGATAGGAGGAAAGGCTTTACTTTATTTTGAGGTAGTGACCACCTTTGCCTTACTGATCGGAGTGATAGTGGCGCATTTTATTCAGCCTGGAAAGGGAGTGAATACACACCTTGCTTCTGGTGATATTACCAAATATGAGAAAGGCGCTGCTGATTTTTCGTGGTGGCAATTTTTGCAGGAAAATATAACGCTACAGGTACTCATAGCCTCCGTTGTCATCGGCATTTTATTAAATACGTACAAGAAGAAAGCAGCGGTAGTAAAAGTATTGCAGGTTCTTTCCCGTTATGTATTTAAAGCCTTGCATTTTGTAATGTTGTTTGCACCCATTGGAGCTTTTGGAGGCATGTCCTTTACTATTGGTAAATATGGGTTGGCCACTTTGCTGCCACTCGCCAAATTGATGGTCACCGTTTACATCACCATGTTCCTTTTTGTGTTTTTAATATTGGGTTTTTTATTGCGGTATTACAAGATCAACATACTTCATTTTTTAAATTATATAAAAGAGGAGCTATTGCTTGTATTAGGCACTTCTTCCAGTGAAGCAGCTTTACCCGCCTTAATGGAAAAATTGGAAAAGATGGGATGCTCGAAACCGGTAGTGGGCCTCGTAGTGCCAACGGGTTATTCATTCAACCTTGATGGCACCACTATATACTTATCAATGGCTGCCATTTTTTTAGCGCAGGTGTACGGTATAGATCTTTCCTTTAATCAATTCCTAACTATTATTGGTGTGTTGCTGGTAACATCTAAGGGGGCTGCAGGCGTTACTGGTAGCGGCTTTGTGGTATTGGCATCCACACTTACTGCCGTAAAAGTGATTCCTATAGAAGGGCTTGCGTTATTGCTGGGTGTGGACCGTTTTATGTCAGAGGCAAGGGCCATTACCAACTTTATAGGTAATGGGGTTGCCACTATTTTCTTAGCCAATAATGAACGGGAATTTGACAGGGAAATGATGCCTGTTGAATTTTTTAAAACAAAATTAAAAACCTAAATTAATTAGAAGGAATCGTTTCACCTCACTCGCAATAAGTGATAATGCAGTGTTGTATTTTTATCCATATTTGAAAGAAGGCTAAAACTTACAGAATTTCTTCTTCATTGTTAGCGGAGAAAGGCCGCTCATAAAAGCGAAGCTTGTTTTTTAAGGAAGTTATTTCCTGTTGCATATTTTTTACCCGATCCAACAAATGAGTGATGGCATCAATGCCTTCCATATTTATTTGAAGATCATAATGGAGGCGGGCCAATTGCTCTAGTTTTTCTAATTCACTCAACGGAATTAAAGTGGCTTTTTCAATGGTTTGCGTGTGGATCAAACCAAATTGTTGTAGGGTAGTTACAAACGAATATTCAACTTCATAAGTTCCACAAAATTGATCTACCGGTATCAAAGGTTCGTTTTCCATTACTTTAATTTTAAGATGAAAGATTGGCTAAAGTTTGAAACAATTCTTTTTCCTTATCACTTAGGTTGGTAGGCAGTTTTACCGTGTAGGTCACATACAAATCTCCTGCTTCTCCTTCCTTTTTATATACCGGAAAACCCTTTCCTTTTAATCGGATCCTTGTTTCATTTTGCGTTTCAGGAGGCACCTTTAATTTTATTTTACCTGACAGCGTGGTGATTGTTTTTTCTCCTCCCAAAATGGCTGTATAAAGATCAAGTTCTATGGACGTGTACAAATCATTTCCCTGGCGTTTAAAATGTGGATCTTCTGTCAATGAAAAAGTAATGAACAGGTCACCATCCGGGCCACCATTAACTCCTTTTCCTCCATGCCCTTTTAGTTTAATTACTTGCCCGTTTTCTATTCCAGCCGGAATGGTGATACGTAGATTTTTTCCATTTACAGTCAACGTTTGTTTGTGCGTTTCAAAGGCATCTTTGAGGTTTAATTTTAATTCAGCATTATAATCCTGCCCGCGAAATTTTCTTTGCCTTCCGCCACCTTCCGCATTTCCCCTGCCAAACATAGACCCAAAAAAATCTGAAAAATCATCATCATTTTGTGCGTTGTTGTATTGAAAACCTCCAAAATCCTGTTGCCCTGCGCCCTGCGCTTTGCGAGCTTTTTCATATTCATCCGCATGTTTCCAATCCTTACCGTGTTGGTCGTATTTCTTTCTTTTTACTGCATCACTAAGTACTTCGTTTGCTTCATTTATTTGCTGAAATTTTTTGTGTGCTTCCTTATCATTCGGATTGAGGTCAGGGTGGTGTTTGCGAGCTAACTTCCGGTATGCATTTTTAATATCGCCCTCAGATGCAGTTTTAGCAACGCCTAATACCTTGTAATAATCAACAAAGTCCATGAAAGTAATTTTTGCCTATGTAAAAAACGATTTATAGTGTATCAAAAATAAACAACAAATGCCTTATTGGTAAGGGCATTATTTAAAAACAAGAATGTTTAAAAATTATTTATTCTTTTTTAAATCTGTAACATAACCATTAAAAGAGATAGGGTCACGGTTAGTGCTTTGCACTTGCAAAGATGCATACCCACTGGCTGAAACAGATAAATGAAGGCTACTTATATCAAGGGACTCTGTTGGTGTAAAATATAGTTCCCAGCCACCTCTTTTCTTTTTCTGAATGGTATAATTAAAATGAGTCGTATTAAGTTTGATGCCACCATCGGTAGCATTTATTGGTGCCGAATAGGCACGGCCAAAGTAGGGTAGATAAGTTACGAGTGAATCATTAAATAATTGTAGATCATAATCAGAAGATAATTGACGGGTGCTTCCTCGAACCGGGTTTACAGACTGCGCTTTAAAAACATAATTTTTTGACTCGATTAAATTTTTAATTCTTGAATTTTTTTCTGTTTTCTGGCTATGGGCAGAAGTAAAAAACAGAAAGCTCAGAAATAAGAAAACTGTATTTTTTATAGTAATCATTTTGATTTTTTTTATTACTATAAAAAAACCAAAAGGGATACCAGTAGCTATTTTTAGAGGAAAATATTACCTCTAAAAAAGTTAAAAAAAGGGCGTTGGAGTAGCCACAGAATAATTGATCAGAAATTCTAATAAACGACTTTCTTTCCTGCTACAACCAAAGCAAAATGGTTAAATATTATACAGTTAGGCCGGACTGTTGATCAGTACCTGGAGAATAAAAACAACAAAGACAACAAAAAGGAAAGCAAATAAAATTTGCCGGTAAAAGGAGGCTTTTTCAAAAACTTTTAATTTGTTTAAAATTGCTTTCATGGGATTTGTTTTAAGAGGTAAAGATTTATCATAAGTAAATTAGGGAGTGGCCGCTACAATTGCAACTATGATGGACCCTAAAAAATACCGTTTGGTAAAAAAGGATTTTCTCCCCTAGTATTTTTTCTAACGGGCCTCCGTGAATTGTTCGTTGTTTTCCTCCTTCATGTCAATTCATTATAAGTGACAGAAGTTTACCTATAAAATAAAGAAACCCTGCATAAGGCAGGGTTTCTTTCATCAATATTGATATTATTTAGTAGCGGTAATGTTCTGCTTTAAAAGGACCTTCTTTTGTTATTCCTAAATAATCAGATTGCTCTGTAGTTAATTCATCCAGCTGTACCCCAATTTTTGAAAGATGCAGACGAGCTACTTTTTCATCCAAATGTTTTGGTAGCACATATACTTTGTTCTCGTATTGATCTCCATTTGTCCAAAGTTCAATCTGGGCCAATGTTTGGTTGGTAAATGAATTGGACATTACAAAACTTGGGTGGCCAGTGGCACAACCAAGATTAACTAAGCGACCTTCTGCCAAAATAATAATGTCTTTTCCATCTACATTATAAATATCAACTTGTGGTTTGATGGTGTCTTTAGTGTCACCATAGCTACCATTTAACCATGCCATATCTATTTCAATATCAAAGTGACCAATGTTGCATACAATCACTTTGTCTTTCATTAATCGGAAATGCTTTTCAGTAATTAGGTCGCGACAACCAGAAGCAGTCACTACTATATCAGCTTCCTTTACTGCATCAATCATTTTCTTTACTTCAAATCCATCCATAGCGGCCTGTAAGGCACATATAGGATCAATTTCCGTAACAATTACGCGGCAACCTGCACCTGCTAATGAAGCAGCAGAACCTTTACCTACATCACCATAGCCACCAACAACAGCTACTTTGCCTGCCATCATTACATCAGTAGCCCGGCGAATGGCATCTACCAAACTTTCTTTGCAACCATATTTGTTGTCAAATTTTGATTTAGTAACAGAGTCGTTTACATTGATGCAAGGCACAGGTAAGGTACCTTTTGCCATGCGCTCATATAAGCGGTGCACACCGGTAGTTGTTTCTTCAGAAATGCCTTTTACGTATTGCACCAGTTCGGGATATTTATCCAATACAATGTTGGTAAGATCACCACCATCATCCAAAATCATATTAAGCGGACGATCTGCACCACCAAAAAATAAGGTTTGCTCTATACACCAATCTGCTTCTTCAATTGATTGACCTTTCCAGGCAAATACGCCGATGCCAGCAGCAACAATAGCCGCAGCAGCGTGATCCTGAGTAGAAAAAATATTGCAGGAACTCCATTTCACCTCTGCACCAAGGGCTACCAAAGTTTCAATTAAAACAGCTGTTTGAATAGTCATGTGCAAGCAGCCTGCAATGCGGGCTCCTTTCAAAGGTTGGGTGCTGCCGTATTCCTGGCGTAGTGCCATAAGGCCCGGCATTTCTGCCTCTGCTAAACGGATTTCTTTACGGCCCCATTCAGCAAGGCTCATATCTTTTACTTTGTTAGGAAGACTAAAATTAATGTTGGAACGTGCGATCGTGGACATTTATAAATATTTAAGTGGGCAAATTTACATTTATCCTATGTAAAAAGAAAGTGAAGGCTGTTAAACTCACTTATAAATAAAAATAGATAAGTAGCGTTGTTTTGCAATTCAGTAAGCTGGACATTCTATTTTAAAAAATAATTACAACGGTGTTTCTTCTTCAGCTTTCGTAGGTTCAGAAAGGTTTTTCTCCATAATATAATCGTTCATAAAATAACCTCCTCCTATATCTATATCTTCTGTGCCGATCACTACAAAACCTAATTTTTCGTAGAAACGTTGGGCTTTATTATTTCGATTTACATTCAATAAAAGCGAGGTGGCTCCTTTTGGAATAATATCTTTTATTACCTGATCTATTACAAACCTGCCCGTGCCGCGGCCCTGGTGTTTTGGCAAAATGTAAATTTTATGAAGTTTGTATTTATGCTCCTCCACCGCTCCATAAGATGCAAAGCCAACGGGAACGCCAGAATTGTAAATTATTAAAAATTGATTTTTCTCATGCAATTGGCGGTGCAAGGCCGCTTCGCTGTACATAAGGTCGAGCATATACCTGATCTGGTGTGGAGATAAAATAGAAGAATAGGTTTGGGGCCATACTTCAAGGCTTAAGCTTCTTATTAGCGCAATGTCTTCTGCATCTGCAAACTTGATAGTAAGCACCGGGGTAGAGGTAAACAATTGTTGTGAGGTAAGCTGATGCACTTTTATCAATTTTCTACTCAAGCGGATGGATACATATAAAGAGGCGAGTGCACCACCAAAAAATAAAGCTTCTGAAACTTTTGATTGAAGCCACGCATTTTCATTTAAAAATAAAAATGAATCATACGTGCCATGAGCTATCGTAGCTCCAAGTATAGATTTGAAAATTAATTTTTTTTTATTAGTGAAGTCAAAACGAGCCTTGCCTATAAAGTAGCCCATGATAATAGCAAAAGTAGCGTGGGCAGGTACCGAGGTAAACATGCGAACAAACGCAACTGACATGCCGTATTTATAAGCATAAAATACATTTTCGATGGTAGCAAAACCCATGGCTACTAACACAGCATACACAATTCCATCAAGGGGTTCATCAAAACTCCTTAAAGGAAAACAGTAATAACGAATCACTAAAAATTTACTAAGCTCCTCTACCAGAGCCACACCGAGGTAAGAAGAAATGATGATGGAGGCTATAGAATTATCAAAATACTGATCTGCAATATTTTCAATAAAAATGGCGGGGATCACGGTCAGCATTCCAAAGAGAAAACTTAAGATCATATTTAATGCAGGTTCCGGATTGTGTCGATCCCTAAAAAAAATATAAATGCAAACCGCCAAACCAGGAGCCACTGCCAACGCCAACAAAAACATTCCCGATAAATTTTATTGAAAATAGTGTTTGTGTTACGAATACTTACTACAACAGTATAATTTTAGGTACATAGTAAAAATATATGGGCAAGAATATTTTTGTGCTGATCGCTTTATTTTCCTTTAGCAAATTAGCGGCTCAGGATTTTGGCGCCTATCCTTCTGCTAAGCGATGGAAGCAAATAAATTCGGACACCGCCCGGATAATTTTTTCAGGTAATGCTACTTCAGAGGCTCAAAGAATTTCCACTATTATTCATAGAATGGAAAAGGAAGCGCCGGCCTCCATTGGATCTCATTTGAAAAAAGTAAATATTGTATTGCATAGTAATACAGCACTCGCTAATGGCTATGTAGGATTAGCACCTTTCCGAAGTGAATACTACCTCATACCTGGCAGTAATATTTTTGAATTTGGCAACCAACCCTGGTACGAGCAACTGGCAGTGCATGAATACCGGCACGTGCAGCAATACAACAATTTTAATAATGGAATTTCCAAAGCATTGCACTACTTATTAGGCCAACAGGGGCAGGCATTAGGAAATGCATTATCCGTTCCGGATTGGTTTTTTGAGGGAGATGCTGTGTATGCAGAAACGGCTTTTACAGAAGGAGGGAGAGGCCGCACACCCTACTTTTGGAATGGGTACAAAAGTTTGTGGTTAGAAGGCAAAAAATACAGCTGGATGAAGTTGCGAAATGGCTCGTATAAGGACAGGATACCGAATCATTATTATTTAGGTTACCTGTTGGCAAACTATGGGTATATAAAATACGGTCCTCTTTTTTGGCAACAAGTAACGAAAGATGCAAGTGCTTTTAAAGGACTCATTTATCCAATGCAACACGCAGTGAAAAAGTATGCAGGCATTTCTTATAAAGAATTTCGAGACAATGCATTTCAATTTTATAAGCAACAAATACCGGTGAGAAAACAACCGGAAAATCCAAAACAAAAAACAATTACTAATATTTATCAACCCCAAATTATTTCAAAAGATTCTTTGGTTTATTTAAAAAACGGGTACGACAAGATTGATGCTTTTTATGTAAAGGACACTAAAGGCGAACACCGGATAGCCCAAAAAATGATTGGCGCAGAAGATTGGTTTAGCTATAGAAATGGAGAGATTGTTTATACTGCTTATGATGTAAACAACCGTTATTCTCTACAGGATTATAATGATATAATAGTGCTGAATATTGCTTCTAAAAAAGAAGAAAGAATAACTAAAGGCGGCAAATATTTTAGCCCTGATATTTCTCCGGACGGTAAGAACATTGCGGCCGTTTCTATTACTGATTCATTGAAAAGTGAGGTTCAAATTCTTGATAAAGAAAAAGGAACCCTTATTCAAAAAATTCCATCAACAAACGAATTTATTTTTCAAACAAGGTATGTAGATAATGACCACCTAATCTATGGTGCCCGAAACAATGAAGAAAAAGTAAGCCTCCATCTTTTAGATTTGCAAACAGGAGTAGAGACAACTATAATTCCACCAACCGGCCACACGGTTGGTTTTCCCTTTGTGTCGAACAAAGTAATTTATTTCACCGCCTCCTTTAGCGGCAACGATGAGCTATATGCTTATCGAATGGGAGATAAAAAGTTGTATCAAATTTCAAATGACCAAACAGGTAATTATTCCCCAGCTGTATTAGATGAAAAATTAGTTTTCACACATTTTACGGCTACCGGGTATCAATTAAAAGAAACAACGATCAACCCAATCCTTTGGACACCAATTAATACTATGACACTTCAGGAAACTTTGTCACCTTTTCCTGTAGCGGGTAGGTATCCTGATATTTTGCAAACTGCTACGCGAAACTTTAGTGTAACACCCTATAAAAAAGGCACTGGGATAATAAATGTACATAGTTACAGCCCGGATTATGAAGACCCGAACTTTACGTTCCGCGTATTAAGTGATAACATTTTAAATACATTATCCAGTGAGGTATACTACCGATACAATAAAAACGAACAGTCACATACCGGAGGGTTTACAGCCTCCTATGGCGGGTTGTTTCCAATACTGAATGCAGGTGTGGATTATACTGCCAACCGTCATATAAAAACGCTAAGCCGGCAATTGATTTATAACCAAATGGAAGCTAAAGGAGGTTATTCCATTCCGTTAAATTTCACTTATGGCAAAACGTATAAGTTTTTAAATTTTGGTAGCAATATAGTTTGGAACAGACTTATGCCTCAAGGAAATTATAAAGATTCAGCGGCTACGCGGGAGGTAACTTATCTCCACCATTTTATAAGTTGGAGACAGCAATTACCTAAAGCAGTACAACAAATTTATCCAAAGCTTGGCTATGCAGTATCACTGGAGCACCGGCAACAAATACAAAAAAAAGGATACCAGTTTTTAGGAAATGCAGCGGTTTATCTTCCATCATTTTTAAAAAATCATAGCCTTGTATTGAAGGGGTCATTGCAGCAAACGGACACTGCAAATGTTGTATTTGCCAATCGCTTTCCTAATGCAAGCGGTTACCGCGATTACTATTTATCCAAGATGTGGCAGGGGGCTGCGCACTATCATTTTCCAATAGCTTATCCGGACTGGGGCTTTGGAAATATCCTTTATTTCCTAAGAATCAGATCTGATCTATTTTATAATTATACCCAGGTATACTCAAAAGATAGAGCAAAGACCCGGCAGTTAAGAAGTACTGGGATGGAATTATTATTTGATACCAAATGGTGGAACCAACTTGAAATACCAATTGGTATCCGCTACAGTTGGTTGCTGGATAAAGAATTAACAGGACCAACAAAAAAAGGTCATTGGGAATTGGTGATTCCCATAAATCTTATTCCTAATTAACCCAATGAAGACAAGCTTTCTTCAATAATTTTTATTTTATCTTCTGCATCACTTTTTTTCTTTTTTTCAATATCTATCACCTCTTGTTTTGCATTTTGCACAAAACGTTCATTGCTTAATTTTTTATCTACCGAAATCAAAAAACCTTTTAAATAATTCAGGTCTTTTTGTAATTGTTCCTTTTGCGATCCGGTATCCTGAACTTTTCCCGTTTCAATATAAAATTTATCCTTTCCCACCACCAGCGCAACTGCACCCGGTACGGCCTCTTTTACAAACTTAATGTCACTTGCATTGACCTGCTGCTTTAGTATGGATTGAATAATACTATACTCTTTTTCCTGCGCTGTTTGTAGTTCTACTTTTACAGTTTCTTTAAACTTTAATCCATTCTTATTCCGCACATCCCTAATAGCCGTGATAGCTGATTTCAGCGTTCCACCCAAGACCAGTATTTCTTCTTTTTTTAAACTGAAATGAAGATCTAAATTATTTTCTACCTCCTTTATTTGACTTATTGCTAAATCATCACCTTCCGTTCTTTCTCTTAATTGATGGTAAATTTCTTCCGTAACAAAAGGCATGAACGGATGAAGGAGTTGCACCAATTCTTCAAAAAATTGAACCGTATCCTCAAATTGTTTACTGCTTATTTTTTCTCCGAAAGAAGGTTTCACCCATTCCAGGTACCAACTGCAGAAGTCGTCCCAGATCAATGAATAAATAGTTTTTAGCGCTTCGCTTAATTTAAATTCATTGTATAGGTTTTCTACTTCCTTCTTTACCTCATTTAACCTCTCGCGAAACCATAAAGAAGGAAAGGGCCTTTGGCCCAAATTTTCTAAACTAGAATCAATTTCCAAAACTCCATTAGCCTCCCACATTTTAATCAACTTAAGCGCATTCCATAATTTATTATTGAAGCTTCGGCCCTGATCGCAGCTGCTTTCATCAAATAATAAATCATTGCCTGCCGGTGCCGCAATCAATATTCCAAAGCGAACAGCATCTGCGCCAAAGCGTTCAATCAATGCCAGCAGATCAGGTGAGTTGCCAAGGCTTTTACTCATTTTCCTACCTTGCTTATCCCGCACCATGCCGGTAAAATAAACATGCTCGAATGGCTTTTCATTCTTGTATTCCATACCCGCCATGATCATGCGGGCTACCCAAAAGAAAATAATATCCTGCCCGGTTACTAATACAGAAGTAGGGTAGTAGTAATTAATTTCTTTATTACCCGGATCCGAGATTCCTTTAAAAACTTCCATGGGCCAAAGCCAGGATGAGAACCAGGTATCCAACACATCTTCATCTTGCCTTAGTAATGGTTCTACCTTTTTATCGAAAGATTGGGAACCACTTTCAGCTATTGTGCTACTTACACTTTGGTTTTCTTTCCATTGCTCAATTGCTTCTGCTTCCGTTTCTGCTACTACAAAGTTTCCGCTTTCATCATACCATGCCGGTATCCGCTGACCCCACCAAAGTTGCCGGCTGATGCACCAGTCTTTTACATTTGCCAACCAATATTTATAGGTTGCTAAAAAGCGTTCTTCCGGATGGATTTTTATATGGCCCGTGGTTACTTCAGTTAGTGCTTTATCCGCTAACGCACGCATTTTTACAAACCATTGCGTGGAGATCCTTGGTTCTACTACTGCATTGGTTCGTTGCGAAAAACCTAAGCGAGTAGTATACTCTTCTTCCTTTTCCAACAATCCTTCGGAAGAAATTTGTTCCATGACTTTTTTTCGGGCCACAAACCGATCAAGCCCAACAAATACTACTGCAGCCGCACTAAGAGTGCCATCTTCATTTAATGTATCAATTATGGAAAGGCCATGTTTTAAGCCAAGATTATAATCGTTTATATCGTGGGCCGGCGTCACTTTTAACGCTCCGGTCCCAAAGGCTGGATCTACATATTCATCAAAAATAATAGGCACTTCCCGATTAACTAATGGCACCATCACCTTCCTACCTTTAAGATGTTGGTATCGTTCATCATTTGGATTAACGCAGACTGCTGTATCTCCCATTATTGTCTCCGGCCGTTGGGTAGCAATGATGATATATTTTTCAACATTCTCATCATTCCTATTTTTTACATCTCCTTCTTTATTGTCTATTATTTTATATCGTATGTAATAAAGTTTTCCTTGTACATCTTTGTATTCCACCTCCTCATCACTTAAGGCTGTCTTAGCTGCCGGATCCCAATTGATCATGCGGGCACCTCTGTAAATAAGACCTTTATTATAAAGGGCAACAAATACTTTTATTACTGCTTTGTAATAATGATCGTCCATTGTAAAGGTCACGCGGTTCCAATCAACACTGCAGCCCAGTTTTTTTATTTGATGGTTGATGATGCCACCATATTTTTCTTTCCACTCAAAAGCATGTTTTAAAAAATCTTGGCGGGAAAGATCTTTCTTAAGTATACCTTTTTCTTTTTCTAAAAGTTGAACCACTTTAGCTTCTGTAGCTATAGATGCATGATCACTACCTGGCACCCAGCAAGCATTGAAGCCTTGCATGCGGGCATGGCGTACCAATACATCCTGCACGGTTTCATTTAGCGTATGCCCCATGTGCAGCACACCTGTTACGTTGGGCGGAGGTATCACTATGGTGAATGGTTTGCGATCGTCTGGAGTACTATTAAAGTATCCTTTTGTAAGCCAGTGCTGGTACCAGGCATCTTCTAAAGTTCCGGGTTCAAAATTTTTGGAAAGCGTATTGTTCATGCGGTGTATAAAATAAAATGGTGTGCAAATTTACTTAATCTGCACACCAACGGTATCGAACACAGCAACTTTAGTCGTTATTTTCGAACATTTTTATTTTTATTTCATCACAAAGAAAAGTCCCGCCATTGTTTACTTCTATTATGGCATCCATCATTTCCTGTTTCGATGAATTTTTGGTTACGTACCCTTTGGCTCCCATCTGCATCATATGGCGCACATAGCTTGGCTGATTGTTGATGGAAATGCCTATAATCTTTATGGAAGGATTTGTTGCCACTATTTGTTGCGTAGCTTCAAAGCCATTGATGGGGGACATGTTGATGTCCATCAAAATTACATCTGGTATTAGCGATGCAGCCTTTTCTATCGCTTCGCCACCCGAAGCGCATTCTGCTACAATGCTGATGTTTTCTTCTCTTTGCAAAATCATTTTCCAGGTTTCTCGAACCATTTGATGATCATCAACAATTATGACACGAATCTTTACCTGATTCATAAAGTATTTTGCGTAAATAGATTTATTGTGCTTTCCTATTAGGGGTGTTTTTCAGAAAAGCTATTTGGTTTTAGCACAGAAATTAGGGTAATCTAATTTATAGTTGAAAGTATCAGCCTTTTATCTTGTATTTCTTCTTATCCGAACATAACAAAAAATCTTCAATTGTCAAAGTCTAACTGACTATTATTTATAAAATTGACCAATGCGGCCGCATTGTTCAGGTTTAGTTTTTTAAGAATATTGTAGCGATGAACTTCTACCGTTTTTACAGAAATTTCCAAATCATCAGCAATCTCTTTTGATGACTTTCCTTTTTTTATAAAGGATATAACTTCTATTTCGCGTTGCGATAATGAATTGAGCCCTGATTGTGCTTCATCGCCCCCAATAACCTGCTCGGATAAAATGTTTTTTATTTCATCACAAATGTATTTTTTGCCATTGTTGATCTCAATTATGGCTTTAAACATTTCTTCCTTTGTGCTATTTTTTGTAACATATCCCATGGCTCCTTTTTGGATCATTTTGCGGGCATACGTAGGCTGGGTATGCAGAGATACTCCAAGTACCCTTGAACCCGGAGAAAATTTTCGAATTTGCTGCGTAGCTTCAATGCCATTAATACCTGGAAGATTAATGTCCATTATAACAATTTGGGGACGAAGATTCTTTGCCATTTCTACTGCTTCTTCTCCACTTCCACATTCCGCTATTACAGAAAATCGAGGATCTGTGTTTAAGATAAATGCCCAGGTTTCCCGAACCAAAGTGTGATCATCAGCTATCAATATTGTTATTTTCTCCATATTATTTATGTCGGTTGGTTCCCCTGAGGGGTATATCAATAATTAATTTACATCCCTTGCCTGGCGCGCTGTTGATAGTTAGCGCTCCATTAGCCAAATATACCCGATTCTGAATATTTCTTAACCCGGCACCTTTCTTTATTAATTGAGATTCAAAACCAATGCCATCGTCAAAAATATTTAATTGAATGTGGCCTTTTAAATTTCTTAATGTAAGCAGGACTGTTGTGGCTTTCGCGTGTTTTACTGCATTGTTCAGTGCTTCCTGAATAATGCGGAATATCATAAGTTTAATATTGTCACTTAACCCCATTTCCACATCTTCAGAATGATCCATAATGATGTGAATCTTGCGGGTGATGTTTATATTTTCAATAAGATCTTTTATAGTATCTACCAAACCAAGATCTCCAATACTCGGGTTCATTAGTGACCGGGAAAGTTGCCTTATTTCATCAATCACAAACATTACATTTTTTGCTGACTTTGCTATAAGGTCGTCTTTTAATTCAGGGTTGGATTGTGATAATTCCAAATATAGTTTAGTAGTGGTCAATACCTGGTTTACGTTATCATGTAATTCTTTTCCTATTTCTCCTCTTTCTTGTTCCTGCGTTTCAATAGTTGCCTTACTGATTACTTTTTGTTTTTCCAGTTCTTTTTGAAGTAATTGCTGCTCAAGTTTTTTACGTTCGGTAATGTCTTGCGCAGCTCCAATCATTCGTTCCGGTTTTCCATTCGCATCGCACATTAGTTTGCCACGGTCATACACATAAGAGTAAGTGCCGTCGTCTCTACGAAACCGGTATTCCACTTCAAACGTTTTTTCTTTTTTAGTATGTAATATTTCGTCAATCACTTTTTGTATGTTCTTTTGATCTTCGGGGTGAATGCGTTGTAACCAATGAAAAATATTCTGAATAGTTTGTGCTTCTTTCACTCCATATACTTTTTGCAACCCCTCATTATCTCTATAAAACCGACCAGTTTCCAAATTCCAATCCCAGATAAGATCGTTGGTAGCCGTCATTACTGCATCAAATCGTTCCTTGCTTTTTTCTAATTCTTTTTCTTTTTTCTTTAGGTCTGTAATATCCTGCATGGCACCAATGATCCTTATTGCTACTTTTTCTTCATTTCTTACTATATAGCCACGGTCCAGCACAATGCTGAAAGTGTTATCTTTTTTTAGAAAACGATACTCACCTTTCCAATACGATTTACGTGGGTGGCTTAGTGCATTATTAAGGCTGTTGCTGATTTTGTCCCGGTCCTCTGGGTGTATATGGTCATCCCATGATTGAAAACTTATTTCACCCGGTTCATGCCCAAATAACTTAAGCATTCCATCACCCCAGGCTATAGATCCGGTTCGCAAATCACAATCATAAATAGCGTCAGAAATAGCTTTCACCGTTAGTGTAAACCGCTCATTGCTGTCACGCAATTCTTTTTCTGCTTTTACTTTTTCAGTTACATCTTCTATTACTACCAGCATAGCAGCAGATCCATTATATAAAATGGAACTCTCTCTTTGATTTACAATTTTTATTTCTCCATTTCTTTTTACATGTTTCCATTGTTGTGGTCTTATCCCGTCCTTCTTTTTCTCATCTTCATAATTTTTTTTCAATAAATCTCTTTGTTCTAATACATAGATTTGGGAACGATCCATGGTTAAAAACTCTTCTCTTGCATATCCATAAAACTTAATGGCTGCATCATTTACTTCTAAAAATTTCCAGGTGGCCACCTCATAGATCCAGGAAGCAAGTGGATTGCTTTTAAAAAGAAACCGGTATTGTTTTTCCGATTTTAATAATTCTGCTTCCGCCTTTACTTTTTCCGTCACGTCAATAATAGATGCTATGGAAAAGAGTTTATTATTTTTCTCTAAAACCTGGCTTTTCACATTTACAAATATTATTTCTCCATTTTTTTTCTTGTGCCTCCATAGTTCCCCATATTTTTGTTTGCGGTTTATCTTAATCAGGTTAATGGTCGCCATCATTTTCTCCACATCTTCTGCAGGCCGTATGTCTTTAATGGTCATGGATAAAAATTCCTTACGGCTAAATCCGTATTGAGTGATGGCCGCTTCGTTTACTTCTAAAAATTGCAGCGTATCCTGATCATAGGTCCACATGGGTAGGGGATGCCCATAAAACAACATCCGAAACGATTCGTCTTTTTCTTTACTTTCTGTAATATCCATGTGCGTTCCTATCATACGCGCTGGAGTTCCATCGTCGTTTCTGGATATGATCATACCGCGGGCTAAAATCCAGCGGAACACACCATTTTTACCGTGAAAACGATATATACTTTCAAAGTAGGGGTCTGGACTTTTTAAGTGGGTTGCCAGGTTATTTTCCACTAAGGCTACATCATCGGGATGGACTCTTTTTTCCCATTCTTCTCCCAGGCTATCAATATCTTCATCATTATAGCCATACAATTTTTTGTACGAATCAGAATAAAATACTTTTCCATTCTTAATATTCCAATCCCACATTCCCATATTGCTGCCCTCAAGTGCAAAGCGCCAACGCTCTTCACTTTCTACCAACAACTTTCTTGTTTTTACTACCTGCGTTACATCTCTTACAGTAAGAATCACCGCATTGATGATTCCGTCTTCATTATAAGCAGGCTTAAACAAACTTTCAAAACTGATTAGGGAATTATTTTTTTTATCAGGGATAGAAAATCGGGAGGCTATAGTTTCTCCATTAAAGGCTTTTAAAATATTTTGTTTTCTTTCTTCATTTTTACCATCGTTTTGTCCTCTGTCGATTTCCAAAATATCATCTCCGATCATTACCTTTTTACCGAGGTAGCGATTCACGTTTTTTGAAAGCGCCCGGTTCATTAATAGTATTTTAAAATCTTTGTCAATTAATACAAAAATTTCATTGGTATTATTCAGTAAAAGATCAAGGTTGTTTTTGGTTTTTAAAATTTCTAATTCGGCTGTTCTTCTTTCTGTTACATTGACTGCATTGACTATAATACCAATAATTTCATCATTTGAATTTCTAACGGGTTTAAAATAATTGTGGGCAAATAGAGGCCCATTTTCAGTTCGAAATATAACTTCCGTTTCATGATAGTTGCCTTGCAGTGTAGATAGGTAAAGGCTTTTCACTAATTCTTTTCTTGAAGGATGGGCCAGTTCCAATACATCAATTCCTTTATACAAGGTGATACCTAATGAGTTTTTGGCAATGTAAGCAACGGCCTCGCTATACAATTGCAACTTCAGATCAATGTCCACTAGTAGAAGGTAGTTTTCTGGTACAGATAATATAATAGCCAGAAGGTCTTCCGCCTGAGCTGGAAGGGAGTTTTTTGGAATACTGTTTTCACCCGCAATTGCTTCCGGTGTGTACGGTTCCTTATCGCCAGTAGGGAAGTCAGCTTTGTTAGGCACGCAATTGAGTTTGGTAAAAATGTAAAGGTACCATGAATGTAAAATTTTACAAGGATATATTGCCAATAATCTTGATGTGAGGAGTTAGTTTCAATTTTCTATATTGAAAAAAATTTAAGCCATATCCAATTTTTTACTTTTATACGTAGCACAGCAAAATTGATTGTAGCAGGTTACTACTTTATAGATAAATTCGTAAAAACTAATTAATGAAACGTCAGATCACATCATGGTTTAGCCCAAGGTTGCAAAAAGAAATGCCTGTGGCAGTTTATGGAGATTATGGATTTGCTTTATTGCTGGTACCTACAGCCGCGGCAGATTTTTTAGAATATGAGCGGTTTCAGTTGATCGAATCTTTGCGACCTCATATTGAAAGCGGAAAGGTAAAAGTGTTTTCCATCAACAGCATCAATAATGAAAGCTGGCTAAATAATGAAATGGAGCCAAAGCATAAGGCGATGCGTCACCAATCATTTAACAGTTATGTTTTTGAAGAAGTAATTCCGTTTATAAGAAACAGCACAAGCAATGAAACACCGATCATTAGTTGTGGTGCTTCGTTTGGAGCCTTACATAGTATGAATTTATTTTTAAAAAGGCCTGACCTGATTAATGGAGTAATAGCCATGAGTGGAGTGTATGATCTTACAGAATATACAAAAGGTTATTTTGATGATGATGTGTATTTTAATAGCCCGCAGCATTATATGCCTAACCTTACAGATCATTATATTTTGGAAAATATTAGGCGCAGCCATCACATCCATTTGGTCACAGGCAGTGGTGCTTATGAAGATCCAAATGCAAGTCGCACTTTTGCAGGTATTCTGTATTCCAAAGGAATTAATTATGAATTGGATGTGTGGAGTAGTGAATGGAAACATGACTGGGAAACATGGAGGGTAATGTTGCCCCAATACCTGGAAACGAGGTTTTAACGGGAAATTTCCACGGTGGCACTGATTCCCCGATCTGTGATGGCCGTGCACATGGGTTCTAGTTCATCATAAGATCCTTGTTTCACTGCGTATTTTCCTTTGAAGTGTATGTAAAGCGCACATTGCTCCGCTTGTTCAAATGAATGATTGCAAACAGCCATTAGCGTTTCTATCACCCAGTCAAATGTATTGACCTCATCATTCCATACAATAAGGTGGAAGGGTGACGCAGTCTTTACCGACGTGTCCGTATTTTCTAATACAGCCGTATCACTTTCTGGAATAATAGGAGACTTCATATCAGTGCAAAAATAAAAAATGAAATTAATAGCAAGCTATTTTAATAGGTAATAAAATAGATTTGAAAAAGAGGAGTTTGCCACCTGAATACAAAAACTTAAAATGGTAATACTACTGTTCTGTTTTTTGGGAATAGTGAGTATCTGCCCTGCCTAAGTTGCTTCTTCTCTATCCTGAAAACATCAATTTATTAATCCAAAAATTTCTTTCTTACCTTAAGTATTCATTCTTGAATTACCCCTTCTTATTTATAACGGATAAATTTTTTAAAGCTTAAAGATCTCCAAATGAACGCATTGTATTTTTTATTATTTATTCCTTTTTTTGGTGCGGCCCAAAATAAAACAGCTACAGATAAAGATAGATTTGAGGCCCAGGCAAAGAGGGTAACCATCATCCGGGATACCTGGGGCATTCCACACATTTATGGCAAAACGGATGCAGATGCTGTATTTGGTTTGATGTATGCTCAGTGCGAAGAAAACTTTGAACGCATCGAAAAAAATTACCTCGAAATAATGGGCCGCTTATCCGAAGTGGAAGGTAAAAGTCAGATGTATCAGGACTTAGAAATGCGCTTAATTTATGATAGTACCGCTGCAAAGGCTGATTATCAAAAAAGCCCTGTATGGTTTAAAAAATTACTGCACGCATTTGCCGATGGCATCAATTTTTACCTTCTTAAACATCCGGAAGTTCAGCCTTTAGTATTGAAACATTTTGAACCTTGGTACCCGCTTTTATACACAGACGGAAGCATTGCTCCTACCCAAACGGGTGGCCTTACCGGGCAAGATCTGCGCAGCTTGTATGCACCTGATGAAGGCACTTCATTCGCCAAGCCTCAAACCTATTCTTTCTTTGACGCTGATCCCTCCGGCTCCAATGGATTTGCTATTGCTCCATCTAAAACGGCTTCTAAAAATGCAATACTTTATATAAACCCACATGTCACTTTTTATTTTCGCACTGAGGTGCAAATGGTAAGCGAGGAGGGATTGAATGTATATGGTGCGGTTACCTGGGGACAGTTTTTTGTGTACCAGGGTTTTAACCAGCATTGTGGTTGGATGCATACTTCCAGCTACGCAGATGTTGCTGATTTGTATGAAGAAAAAGTTTCCAATAAGGGAGCTCGTTTTACTTACTTGTACGATGGCAAGCAATTGCCTGTAAGTACAAAAAACATCACCATAAATTATATAGGAAGCGAGGGCATGCAACAAAAAGTATTTACCACTTATGCAACAGTACATGGCCCGGTGATGGGCAGTAGAAATGGCAACTGGCTTTCGCTAAAAGAAAATAACCGGTCGCTAAATTCCTTGATGCAATCCTGGCTGCGTACAAAGGCTACCGGTTTTGAAAGTTTTAAAAAAGTAATGGACCTGCGTGCCAATAATTCAAACAACACCGTGTTTGCAGATGACCGTGGAAACATAGCCTACTGGCATGGCAATTTTATGCCCCGGCGCAATCCAAATTTAGATTGGTCAATACCGGTAGATGGCACAACATCTTCTACTGACTGGAAAGGTATTCATACCCTTGATGAGGTCATTCATATTTATAATCCAACAAGCGGATTTATTCAAAACTGCAATTCAACACCTTTTACTGCATCCGGCAAAAGCAGCCCGGTAAAAGAAATGTACCCTTCGTATATGGCACCGGATGGCCAAAATCCAAGAGCAATCAATGCCGTACGACTTTTAAATAACGCTACTGGAATTACATTGGATAAAATGATAAGCATTGGCTACAACCGATATCTTTCTGCCTTTGATATTTTATTGCCGTCACTTTTTTCGGCTTATGATGCATTGTCGGCGGGCGATAGTTTGCAACGCATTTTAAATGAACCAATCGGGTTATTAAAAAATTGGAACAAAACAAGTTCTGAAAGTTCGGTCCCATCTAGCATAGCCATAGAATGGGCTTACCGTCTTGCTGCCAAAATACCACCACCAAAAACACCGGAAGCGGCTAGCAATGTGATGGGTCAATTAAGTAAAATGGCATCTTTAGAACCTAACATTCAGTTAGGATTATTATTGGAAACAATTAATGACCTGACTAAAAAATTTGGTACGTGGAAAACACCTTGGGGAGAAATAAATAGGTACCAAAGAGTAGGGCTAAATGAACCCTTTGATGATAAAAAACCGAGCATGGCGGTAGGGCAGGCTGCAGCAACCTGGGGTGCGCTTCCCTCTTTTGCCACCAGGCGTTTTGCCAATACAGATAAGAGGTATGGAGTTTCTGGGAATAGCTTTGTAGCTGCCGTGGAATTTGGTAAAAGATTAAAAGCTAAAACTGTAGTGACTGGAGGACAGTCAAGGTTTCCAGCTTCAGTACATTATTTAGACCAGGCACCCTTATATATTGAAGGAAAATTTAAAGATGTATTTTTTTATAAAGAAGATGTTTGGAAAAATAAAGAACGATCCTACCATCCTGGAGAATAAATGTAGCGGTATCCTTATTAAAGAAGTTATTTCTTTTATACGTCCCTGTTTGCAAAAATTAATTGAGGATTGCATCTTTGCAGTGCTTCTATTTATTGTACCAACCTTATTACAAAGAATTCAAAACTTTTCCGGCACCGTTTCCAAATGGCTTTTAAAGATTATTATAAAATATTAGGCATTCCACCTGCTGCCACTCCTGAGGAGATAAAAAAGTCCTATCGCAAATTAGCTTTTCGCTATCACCCTGATAAAGCCGTAGGGGATAAGAGGGCGGAACAAATGTTTCGAGAAGTAAAGGAAGCGTATGAGATCTTATCAAGGCCTATTCAGCGGGAAGGATTTGATTATGATTATAAAAAATTTTATAAGACGGGCGAAATAAAAGAGCGTAACAATGGAACCCGGACTTCAAATACAAATACAAGTTCAAGTACTAATGCTCCCGTCAATAAGGCGCCTGGAGGAGGCTCAAGTCATGCACAAAATTCTTTAACTGCCTCCTATTACTTAAGCAAAGCAAAATCAATTCATACCAGATTTTCTGTTAGAGGGGCTGCATTTGATCAGGAAAAACTATATCAGGAACTAAATTTATTGTTGCAAAAAAACAACATTACACAATTATTGATTTGGGGCGAAGGAACTATAAACCAGGCAATAATTGATCAGATACTAAGCACCTGTGACCTTCTTTCCTATAAATATATTAATGCTGTTTGTGTACGGCTGGCCCGATTAGCAGGTACTGATAATGGTACGATAAGAAAGATTTTTTCCTATCGTACCAATCGAAAACATAAATTGAACGTACAAAGAATTAAGGTGGTGAGTATCATCATTTTCCTCATTGTATTGTTTCTTTTTTTCGGTTCTTAATGGCTTCAAGATCGGTCAATTTATAATTTTACAGACTCAATAATTGATCTTAGAGTCCGGCAATTATTTCCATTGAATTTGAATTTAAATTGGTTAAGTGATTTATTTTTATGCTTTTATATAAGTCAAATTTTAGTCAACTTAAATGCCCTCCTGCAAACAATACAAGCAACTTAAACTTGGAATGGAACCCGCTACGGATCATTATGAGGGGGTCCTTTTGTCTTTCAGATTACACAATCAATTTATAAAAGGTTTCTTATACGGAACTATTTCAGATTGGGTTTTTTACTCCTCTTCTCCTGTTTTTTTAAAATACATTCCTGCAGGAATATTGCCTAAGTATGCTCTATGGATAGATAAAATTCCTTTGAAGCTGACAGAAATATACAACGGCATTTTTAGTGCAGCTTCTAAAGCAGGATATAAAATGGAGGAATGAATCAAACCTATTGAAGAATAATTGGTCCGCAAATTGTTTATTGCTTCTAAACAAAATTATAAAACATGAAAAAATTCTTTGCTATTTCATTTGTAGCATTAACGTTGGCTGCGTGTAATGACACTACTACGGGAACAGAAACGACAACTACGAATAATGTAGGTGATACTACTGGCACAATGACAACCACTACAACAACCACCAATACAGCTACCGCTTACGAACCGGCAGATGGAGATGTAACGTATAGGGATAAAAAAGTTCATGTATGGCGTAATGGGCAGTGGGTGGAATCTGACAAAGATGTACGGTTAGATAATGATGTGATAGTATATCGAAATGGAAAAGTGAAAAGAAAGAATAAGGAAATAGTGTTGGAAGATGGTACTGTAGTAAATAGATCCGGAAACGTTTTTGACAGAACCGGTCATGCCATTGACAATGCTTGGGATGCAACTAAAGAAGGCGTGAAAGATGCTGGTAAAGCAGTAAAAAATACAGCTCAAAAAATTGGACAAAAAGCAAAGGAAGTTGTAAAAGACGATGACAAACATTAATTTTCAAATAGTACTGAAAAAGAGATCCCTGTCTTTTAAGGCAGGGATTTTTTTATTGACAATAATTGAGGTTTTAAAATCTATTTAAATTCTGATTGTAACGTTGCAAAAAATTAGAAACAGAAATATTAAATAAATAAATTGTAGAAGGCAAAACATCTACCTAACGCTTATATTGAAATTCTGATACTTGTTGGTAATAAGTCAAGGCACCGCATGGTCAGCCCCGCCTCCCAAATCTTTTGAAATATATTATAAAAAATATAAATCGGTAGTACAGCAGAGTTAAGCTTACCTTTTGGCGGTTGCCTATTTAACCTTCCCCGCCGAATGAAATTATTAATTAAAAACATGGTCAGCCTGCGATGCAAAATGATTGTGAAGTCGGAGTTGGAAAATCTTGGGCTGCATTTTACTATCGTAGAATTGGGGGAGGTGGACATAAAGGAAAAACTTTCAGCAAAGAAAACAAGGCAATTAGAAACTGCCTTATTAAAGTCAGGACTTGAATTATTAGAGGACAAAAAAAGTATTCTTATTGAAAAAATAAAGAACATCATTGTAGAGATGATTCATTACAGCGATGAGCCTCCTACCTTCAATTTCTCAGTGTATCTCAGCGAAAAACTGAAGTACGATTACAATTATATTTCAAATCTTTTTTCCGAAGTAAAAGGCATTACGATAGAACATTACATCATTGCTCATAAAATAGAGCGTGCCAAAGAATTACTGATATACAATGAACTTACGCTAACTGAAATTGCATATAAACTTCACTACAGCAGCGTGGCCCACCTTTCCAATCAATTTAAAAAAGTAACCGGATTGACACCATCATTTTTCAAAAACATGAAGCACAAGCGATTGATTGCTCATGAAAATTTGTGAAAGTGCAGCAGAATTTAAATAAGTAAATCATGTAACTAATAAGCAAAGTTGTGTAAGACTTATGCACCATTATACGCTCAACTTTGCGCATTGCAAATACAATAGCACAAAACTGTTTTATGGTCAAACAGGTAGATTCGTCGGAGTTAGAAAAATCAAAAGCACACATTATTGTTGAGATAATAGAGTATGTGCCAAACTCTGTTTTAAGCCGAACGATAGTTCGAAAAACAACGGGCAATGTTACTATTTCTTCTTTTGATGCCGGGGAAGAATTAGCAGAAAAATCCTCTCCTTTTGATATGTTCATTCAAATAATCGACGGCAAGGCAGAAGTAGTTATTGACAATAAACCGTTTAAACTTGGCCTTGGAGAAGGCATTGTAATCCCTGCACATTCCACTCATTGCTTCAATGCGACGCAACAATTCAAAATGATTGCTACCGTAATTAAAAGCGGTTACGATGAAGTGTGACGGCATTGTGCTCCTGGAAATTTTTTTAAAATAAGATAACAACGATTAATAGGATAGTAGTTGTAACCGTTTGTTCTTAAAAACTTGGATTATTTTAAAATTAAAGAAGACTTAATTTTATAAGAGCCAAGTAACGCCTCTGAATTGAGATGAAATCTAAAACCCACCGAAAGATTAGAGTTTATTTTTAATAATTTTTATAGTAGTAAGAAAAAATATTTTTTAACGATAAATAAGTAGCAATGAAAATTTTAATGGTGTTAACCTCGCACAGCCAACTAGGAAATACAGGTAAAAAAACAGGATTTTGGGTGGAAGAATTTGCGGCACCTTATTATACTTTGAAAGATGCGGGTGCCGAAATTACGATTGCTTCTCCCAAGGGAGGACAGCCTCCTATCGACCCTAAAAGTACCGAGCCAGCCAATCAAACAGAGGCTACGCACCGATTTGACGGGGATAAGGCTTTGCAAAATTTGGTAGCGAACACTAAAGAATTATCTGAAATATCGGCCGCTGATTTTGATGCCGTTTTTTATCCTGGTGGCCATGGGCCAATGTGGGATTTAACCTCCGATAAGGATTCTATTAAATTGATTGAAGATTTTATTGCCAATAAAAAACCTGTAGTAGCTGTTTGCCATGCTCCATCTGTTTTGCTTCAGGTACAAGGCAGTGGCGGAGATGCTTTCATTAAAAATAAAAAGGTAACCGGATTTACCAATACAGAAGAAGCCGCCGTTCAACTAACCGATGTGGTGCCTTTTTTGTTGGAGGATGAGTTGAAAAAGAAGGGAGGAATTTATTCTAAAAAGGAAGATTGGGCGTCGTACGTGGTGACCGATGGACTATTAATTACCGGGCAAAATCCCGCCTCTTCTAAAGAAGCTGCAGAAAAATTATTGGAAGTTTTACAAAATAAAAAATAGCTGTAATGCTTGCTAGTGGCGGGCCACAATAGTAAAAACCCATTTACTTATCTTTTTTTCTATTGTAATTTTTTATCTGAATAGATAGAAAGGGGGGCTTTATTACCTATTCTATTTCAATACCTGAACTAAAGAGGCTGTCTTACATAAATATATAATCTGCTATTTCTCACCATGTAACTATGGGTAATACCAATTGCTTCTCATTCTATTTTTAGCAAAACAGAAAGGTCTATTTTCTAACCTCGCACCTCAGTTAATCACAAATTTTTGGAGCCTTCTTCTTCCTATTGGCATCTTTAAAAAGGCACAAAAGTGTATTTATAATTATGGAAATATTGTGCTGACAGAATGCAATAAAATAGAGTGTAAGTACAAAGACTTAGAAAATGATAAGAATGATCTTATCAATTCCATTTTTGAAATCAATTAATCATGTAAGCTAATCGGGTAACTATGTAAGGTTTCTGTAGAGATTGATAATAACCTTTGCAAATGATTGCATTTGATCAATCTAAATCATATATCATGAGTACAGCAATCGAAAAAAAACATCCCGAACCTACTAAAATTTTAGGCAAGATCATCAACCCGGTAAAGAAGGAAGA
The DNA here is from genome assembly GCA_039921625.1 of Chitinophagaceae bacterium. Taxonomy (GTDB): domain Bacteria; phylum Bacteroidota; class Bacteroidia; order Chitinophagales; family Chitinophagaceae; genus Flavisolibacter. The sequence goes on along the minus strand of JBDSBL010000001.1, from coordinate 863 downwards.
GCAAAAGATGATGAAAGCTTTGGTGTATGGCGGTCCGGGTTCCATCGAATTTAAAGAGGTGCCCATACCAACCATTCTTAAGCCAACTGATGCATTGGTAAAAATCAGCAAGACTACTATATGCGGGACAGACATTGGGATCTCTCATGGTAAAATACCATCAGTAAAAGGGGGTACAACCCTTGGGCACGAAGGGGTTGGTATCATTGACGAAGTAGGGGAAAGCGTGACTAATTTTAAAAAAGGCGATCATGTTATTATCTCCTGTATTACTTCTGATGGAACATGTGAATATTGCAAAAAAGGTTTGTATGCACATTGCGAAGATGGAGGCTGGATACTGGGCAACACTATCAATGGAACGCAAGCAGAATTTGTACGCATTCCACATGCTGATAACAGCCTGCACCATGTGCCTGCGGGGGCAGATGAAGATGCCTTAGTAATGTTAAGCGACATCTTACCAACGGGCCATGAAATAGGAGTGATCAACGGACAGGTAAAACCCGGTGATACCATAGCTATTATAGGCGCAGGGCCTGTAGGAATGGCGGCCTTACTCACTGCGCAATTTTATTCCCCGGCAGAAATTTTTATGGTGGACCTGGATGATGCGAGGTTGGCGTTGGCAAAAAAGTTTGGTGCAACAGATACTATTAATTCTGAATCGGAAAATGCAGTTGACAAAATAATGAGTGAAACTAAAGATGGTGTTGATGTAGCTATAGAAGCAGTGGGTATTCCAGATACATTTGATGTTTGTCAAAAGATAGTTCGTCCTGGCGGGCACGTGGCCGTGGTAGGAGTGCATGGCAAACCTGTGGACCTGCAACTGCAAGACCTTTGGATAAAAAACATAACCC